>CABUGI010000023.1 GCA_902491055.1 uncultured Collinsella sp.
ACCGACCTTATCGGCTTTGCCATGATCATCGTGATGATGTTCCTCACGGTGTAGCTGGCGCCGTTGCCAAGACGGAAAAGGTGTTGTGCCGCATTTTCGCCAATTGATGTCCGTGTCTGGAGTTTAGCTGTCGATGCTCAAAATGCCATAAACTAGTAACGTTATGGACTTTTTCATTGCGACTCAATTGCGAGGATTTCTTTATGGCTGGTAATCACTTTAAGGGCAGCGATAGCGGCCGTCCTGCAGTTCCGCCGCGTCCGAACGGGGCTGGTAAGGCCGGCACGCCGGGCGGCGCTGGACAGGGCGGTTCCGGTAAGCGCGTGTCCCCGGGCGAGACGGCGATGTTTACCGCTCTGTACGAGCAGTCTCAAAAGGCAAAAAAGACCGGCCGTGCAAGAGGGAATGTCTTTGCGGGCGGTGCAACCTCCGCGTCGCAGCCGAGCGGAGCTCCTTCGGTACCCGCGAACAACGCAGGTGCTGCCAACGCCGCGAATGCCACCGGCAACGTTAATGCCGGCAAGGCCGCCAACAATACTCCCTCTGCCGGTGGCGCGGGGCTTACGGGTAACCTTGGCACGATTTACACCGGCTCCTCCGAGACTGGCACGTTCGCCCGCTTGGATGATAGCGGTGCCGAGTTTGCGGGCTCGGGTTCCAAGGAAGATTATTACGATTTTGGCTTGAACTACGGTAGCGACGCTTCGTCGAGTTCGACCTCTGACGGTCTGGTCCGTCATCGCCATCGCAAGGGCGAGCGCAAAAAGCGTCACACCGGCGCCATTATTGCCGCTGTGGTCGCGGTGCTTCTCGTTGCGTTTGGCGCAAGCGGCTTTATGCTGCTTAACTCGGCAAAGACCGTAAAGAGTGAAGCGAAGGAGGCTGTCGAGATCGTCGGTGGCCTTAAGGACAAGGTCACGTCGGGCGATTTTTCGACGCTGCCTGACGACGCGAAGAAGATCGATGAGCTCTGCAACAGCATGAAGGCGGAGACCTCGAGCCCGCTGTGGACGGCGGCTTCGTTTATCCCGGTGTATGGCAGTGACATCAACGCAGCCCGCACCATGATTGATGCCCTGTCCGATGTCTCGAGCAACGCGCTGGTTCCCATGGCCGATAACCTTTCGCAGGCTACGCCCGGCAAGCTGTTCCAGGACGGCATGATTAACATGTCCGCGCTACAGGCCGTTGCCGATTCGCTTTCCGATAGCTCCAAGGTGTTCAAGAGCGCCAACGAGAAGATCCAGGGTATTGGCGATACTCATATTTCCCAGGTGACCGAGCTGGTCGATAAGGCCAAGGACGGCTTTGCCACCCTCAACGGTGCGGTTGACGCGGCGGAGAAGGTCGCCCCCGTCCTTCCCCAGATGCTCGGCGCCAACGGCCAGACGCGCAACTACCTTGTGTACGCCATGAACAACGTCGAGATTCGTGCTTGCGGCGGCTTTGGCGGTTCGCAGGGCCTGATTTCGGTCACCGACGGCCAGATGTCGATTGGTGACTTTGTTCCATGTATTGCGCTTAGCAAAGACGAGGCGGTTGAGAGCGTCGACGAAGAGGACGAGGCACTGTTTGGTGACCACAGTAACCTGTACAACTCTGGTAACGCGTATTCGCCCGATTGGCCTCGCAACTCGCAGCGTGTCGCCGCGCTGTGGAAGTCCCAGTATGGGCAGGACGTTGACGGCGTCGTGGGTATCGACCCGGTGTTCCTGCAGTATCTGCTGGGCCTGGTCGGTAACGTGTCGCTGCCCGACGGAACGGTTGTCGACGGCACCAACGCCGCAAAGGTCCTCATGCACGATGTGTACTGGAACTATCCGGTCGAGGAGTCGGACGGCATCTTTGCATCCGTTGCCAGCGCTGCCTTCGACAAGATTCTCGGTGGCATCGGTGACGTCGACGTTACAAAGCTTGTCGGTGCATTCGAGCGCGGTGCCGAAGAGGGCCGTCTGATTGCTTGGATGAGAAACGATGATGAGCAGAATGCCATCAAAGAGACGGGCATTGACGCCTCGCTGCCCGATCCGGATGATCCGAGTGCCGATCCCGTTGCCGGCGTTTACTTTAACAACCTGAGCTTTTCCAAGCTCGACTGGTACCTGAACGCCGACACGCAGATCGGCCAGGGCGTCAAGAACGGCGACGGCACGTGCTCGTATCGCATCACCGTTACCCTGACGAACATCATGACGCGGGAGGAGGCAGGCAAGCTGCCCGACTACGTCGCGGCGAGCGCGCCCGATGCCGCGCGCGACGACGAGCGTCTGAATGTCTCACTGTTTGCCCCGACGGGCGGCAACATCAGTGACCTTACGGTTGAGGGCACCCAGTTTGGTCTTGGCGCCGCTGCGTGGCATGGAGTCCCCTTCTATTCGGGTACCGTTGACCTGCATGCTGGCGAGACGACGACGATCACGTATACGCTGACCACGTCGGCCGAGGCGGGGGACAAGCCGCTTACACTGCGTCAGACTCCTACATGCCAGGCGGCTCGCGATAGCGCGTCGGCGTAGGGTTTTTCTGGTAGCGCAGATAATCGAGTACCATTTTGGGGCGGACAGACAATCTGTTCGCCCCTATTTTGTAAGGAGAGCGCATGAAGTACTTTGGCACCGACGGCTTTCGCGGCGAGGCCAACGTTGGGCTGACGGTAGAGCACGCTTATAAGATTGGCCGTTTTGTGGGCTGGTATTACGGCACCAACCGCGAGCGCAAGGCGCGCGTGATCGTGGGCAAGGACACGCGTCGCTCGAGTTATATGTTCGAGGCGGCGCTGGTGAGCGGCCTGGTCGCGAGCGGTGCGGACGCCTATATGCTGCATGTGATCCCCACGCCGGGCGTGGCACATCAGACCGTGGAGGGCTGCTTCGATTGCGGCATCATGATCAGCGCGAGCCACAACCCGTTTTGCGATAACGGCATTAAGCTCGTCAACAGCGACGGTTTTAAGATGGACGAGGACGTACTGGAGCTCATCGAGGACTACATCGATGGCAAGAGCGAGGTACCGCTGGCAACGGGCAACCACATCGGCGCCACGGTGGACTACATGCAGGGTCGCAACCGCTATATTGCCTCGCTCATCGCAAGCGCGAACTTTTCGCTGCAGGGCGTCAAGATCGGTATTGACTGCGCCAACGGCTCGGCTTCCTCGGTGGCCAAGCCGGTGTTTGACGCGCTCGGCGCCGACGTGCGCGTGATCAATGCCGCGCCCGATGGTTTTAACATCAATGTCGACTGTGGCTCCACGCATATGGAGCGCCTGCAGCGCCACGTGGTGGAGCAGGGGCTGGACGTGGGCTTTGCCTACGACGGCGATGCCGACCGCTGCTTGGCCGTGGATGAGCGCGGTCGCGTGGTAGACGGCGACCAGATCCTGTACGTGTGCGGCGTGTATCTGAACAAGCACGGGCGACTCTCGGGCGGTACCGTGGTGCCGACGATTGCCAGCAACTTTGGCCTGGTCAAGTCGCTGGAGCTTGCCGGTCTGAGCGCCGTGACCAGCGGCGTGGGCGACCGTCACGTGTATGCCAAGATGCGCGAGGGCGGCTACAGCCTGGGCGGCGAGCAGACGGGCCATACGATCTTTGGCGATATCGAGCGCACGGGCGACGGCATTATGACCTCGCTGCGCGTGATGGAAGTGATTCGTGCCGAGCGCGAGACACTCTCGCAGCTCACGGCTCCGTGCAAGCTGCTGCCGCAGGCGCAGGTGGCCGTGCACGTGGCGGACAAGGACGCCGCGCTCGAGAACATGGGTGTGCAGAACGCCATCGCCGAGGCCGAGGCTGCGCTGGCAGGCGAGGGCCGCGTGCTCGTACGCAAGAGCGGAACCGAGTCGGTTATCCGCGTGCTGGCCGAGGCGCCCGACCAAGCATCCGCCGATGCCGCCATGAAGCGCATCGCCGCCGCGCTGGAAGCTCTGTAAGGTAGTCATTGGGGACGTTCTTAAACGACTAGGTGAAAAAAGGGGACGCTGCGGATTGGTTCCGCGGCGTCCCCTTTGCGTTGGCGTGTCGGTTATGCCTTACAGCTCGTAGAGCGTGGTGAACTTGTCTTGGAGGTAGCTGCAGTAGTAGCGGGCATCGAACGCCATGCCGCAGGCGCCCTTGATGAGCTCCGGCGCGTCCTTGGCGCGGCCCCACTGCCAAATGTGCTCGCCCAGCCAGGCGCGGACGGGTGTCAGGTCGCCGCTCGCGCAGGCGGCGGTAAGGTCGACGCCGTCGCGGCACATGGCCGGCACAAACATGGCGTCGTAGGCGCTGCCCAGCGCATAGGTGGGGAAGTAGCCAAACGAGCCGCCGCTCCAGTGCGTATCCTGCAGGCAACCACGCGTGTCGTCGGGAACCGGAATGCCCAGGTACTCATCCATGAAGCGATTCCAAAGCGCGGGGATATCCTTGGCTGTGGCCTCGCCGGCAAACAGCATGCGCTCGATCTCGTAGCGCACCATAACGTGCAGCGGATAGGTGAGCTCGTCGGCCTCGGTGCGGATCAGCGAAGGCTGCGCGATGTTCACGGCGTGGTAGAGCGTGTCCTCGTCGACGTCGCCGTAGACCTCGGGTGCGTGGCGGCGCAGCACCTCGAGCAGCGGTCCCATAAAGGCGCGGCTGCGACCCACGGTGTTCTCGAAAAAGCGGCTCTGGCTCTCGTGGATGCCCATGGAGGTGCCGCCCTCAAGACAGGTACGCGCATAGGCGGGATTGACGCCCAGCTCGTACATGGCGTGTCCCGCCTCGTGGATGATGCTGTAGACGTTGGAGATGCAATCGTCCTCGTAGATGTGTGTCGCGATGCGCGCGTCACCCACGGCAAAGCCCTCGCTAAACGGGTGCTCGGTAAAGGCAAGCGTGGTGTCGTTCAGGTTCAGGCCGACGAGCTTCATAAGGTCGAAGCTCATGGCGCGCTGGGCGGCCTCGGGCACGCGGGCGTGCAAAAAGTCGGCATCGGGCTGCTGGCCGCGCTCGCCGATGGCGTGCACGAGCGGCACGACCGTCGTCTTGACCTCATCGCAAAACGCATCGAAGCTCTTGGCGGAAAGGCCGCGCTCGTACTGGTCGAGCCAAACGTCGTATGGGTCGCGCTTGGGGTCCATGAGCTCGGCCTGATGCTTAAGCTGGGCGACGATTCTATCCACATAGGGCTCAAAGCTCGCCCAGTCATTGGCCGTCTTGGCCTTGTGCCACACGGCGTCGGCTTCGCAGGTGAGCCTGGTCCAGGCTTCGGCCTCCTCGGTAGGAATAACGCTTGCCTCGCGCTGGTCGCGGCCGAGCACGCGAATCTCGTCGAGCAGTTGCGGGTCATCGATCTTGCCGCCGGCGACGGTCTCGCGTGCCAGCGAGCGCACAAGCTCAATGGACTTTTCGCTGGTCAGGAGCTTGTGGTGCTCGCCGGCAAGGGTACCCATAGCATCGGCGCGGGCCGTGGCGCCGTTGGCGGGGGCAATCGTCGCGCCATCGAACTCGGCAATCTTGAGCAGGTACTCGCGAGTCCACAGCTTGCCCTCGAGCTTGCGGAATTTTTTGACGGCCTTATCGACCTTTATGCCTTTGGGCGTCTTGTCCGCTGCGGCCTTGGCCTTCTTATCGTGCTTATTTCCCATACCATATCCTTGATCTCGTGAGCCGAGCGCCACGGGTGGGCGTGCGGCCAGTTTGCACAGCTACCTGCCTTGTACCCAGTGCGAACAAAACGGAACGCGGCGATATGCTCGCAGAATGTGTTATCCTATAGCCCAATGCGTTGACGGAGAGGGTTTTGCCCGTCGCGTCGCCGGCAAGAGAGGGAAGGTCATGGGCTGCAAGCCTTCCTGCGGTGGCAAGGGCCAAGCGTTCACTCCCGAGCA
Source organism: uncultured Collinsella sp. (assembly GCA_902491055.1). GTDB lineage: Bacteria > Actinomycetota > Coriobacteriia > Coriobacteriales > Coriobacteriaceae > Collinsella. The sequence continues at coordinate 5,849 of CABUGI010000023.1, forward strand.
GCAACCTCAACGGGCACGCGGCCAGCGGCGGCGAAGCCCCAGTAGGGAAGCCGTGAGCCTCGCGACAAGGGGCAAAGAGTGGGCGCGGCGGGCCAGACATCCGCCGGGTCAAACAAGGTGGTACCGCGGAATTCAACCGTCCTTGGGCAATGCACATGCCCGAGGGCGGTTTTTTGTTACCGAACCGGGCCGCGTTTTCGCAACGTCAGACGGCGGCAGCCGCCTCGGCAAGCGGGGAGCGCGAGAGACGAAAGGGAAGACATGAGTCTGATTGATGATCTGGTCAAACTCGAGGAAGAGGCCAAGGAGCTCGTCGCAGGCGCCGACGACGCCGCCAAGCTCGAGGCTGCGCGCGTTGAGCTGCTCGGTCGCAAGGGTCGTATTACCGGCCTGATGCGCATGATGGGCAAGCTCGCCCCCGAGGATCGTCCCGTGATGGGCAAGCGCGCCAACGAGATGCGCCAGCTGATCGAGGGCATGCTCGACGAGCGCACCACCGAGATGAAGGCCGCCGCCCTCAAGCACGCACTCGAGCACGAGGCCGTCGACATCACGCTGCCGGGCATCCGTCCACAGATCGGTCACCAGCACCTGATCAAGCAGATCATCGAGGAGGCCGAGGACATCTTTAGCGGCATCGGCTACACCGTCGAGTCCGGCCCCATGGTCGACACCTCCTATTACAACTTCACCGCGCTCAACGCCCCCATGGATCACCCGAGCCGTTCGGCCCGCGATACCTTCTACGTGGTCGACAACAACCCCGGCAGCGTCGCACACCCCGAGGCTCACGCCCACGGCGAGTCCGACGTGCTGCTGCGCACCCAGACTTCGGGCGTGCAGATCCACACTATGGAGTCGCAGAAGCCGCCCATCTACATGATCTGCCCGGGCACCGTCTACCGTCCCGACACGGCCGACGCCTGTCACCTGCCGCAGTTCAACCAGATCGAGGGCCTGGTCGTCGACGAGGGCATCACTTTTGGCGATCTTAAGGGCACGCTCGACTACTTTGTTAAGTGCATGTTTGGCGAGGATCGCAAGACGCGCTATCGCCCGCACTTCTTCCCCTTCACCGAGCCGAGCTGCGAGGTGGACGTGAGCTGCCACGTCTGCGGCGGCAAGGGCTGCAACTTCTGCAAGCACAGCGGCTGGATCGAGATCCTGGGCTGCGGCATGGTCGACCCCAACGTCCTGATCAACTGCGGCATCGACCCCGAGAAGTACACCGGCTTCGCCTTTGGCATTGGCGCCGAGCGCGTCGCGGCACTGCGCTACGACCTGCCGGACCTGCGAACGCTCATGACAGGCGATATGCGCTTTCTGAATCAGTTCTAGGCTGCGGCTTGCCCAAGCACGGCACCCCGGCGCTCATTCGTCGCTTGCGTACCAAAGTACGCGGCGCTCCTCTTTCGGGCCGATCTGCCGCACTTGGACTACCCTCGCTTTGTAAGGAATGTTCACAAAGTTGAAGTTTCCACCTGCATCTCTTCGCAGGCTTTCAGTATGAAAGGAGAGCTAGATGCGTGTTTCTTACGACTGGCTTAAGACCATGATCGATATTCCGGAGGATCCCAAGACCCTTTCGGACGAATATATCCGTACCGGCACCGAGGTCGAGGCGATTGACACCGTGGGCGAGTCCTTCGACCACGTGGTGACTGCCAAGGTGCTCACCAAGACCCCGCACCCCGATAGCGACCACATGTATGTGTGCTCGGTCGACGTGGGCGACAAGAACCTCGACGCCGATGGCAACCCCGCCCCGCTGCAGATCGTCTGTGGCGCGCAGAATTTTGAGGCCGGCGACCACATCGTCACGGCAATGATCGGCGCTGTGCTTCCCGGCGACGTCAAGATTAAGAAGAGCAAGCTTCGTGGCGTCGTGTCCATGGGCATGAACTGCTCTGCACGCGAGCTCGGCCTGGGCGGCGACCACTCCGGCATCATGATTCTGCCCGAGGATACGCCCTGCGGCATGCCGTTTGCCGAGTACGTGGGCTCGAGCGACACCGTGCTCGACTGCGAGATCACGCCCAACCGCCCCGATTGCCTGTCCATGATCGGCATGGCCCGCGAGACCGGTGCCATCTTCGACCGCGATTTCCACGTGGAGCTGCCCGCCATCAAGGCCGAGACCGGCCGCGCGACCGACGACGAGCTTTCGGTCGAGATTGCCGACGAGGGCCTGTGCGACCGCTATGTCGCCCGCATCGTGCGCAACGTGAAGGTCGGCCCGTCGCCCGACTGGATGGTCAAGCGTCTCAACGCCCTGGGCGTGCGCCCGCACAACAACATCGTCGACATCACCAACTACATGATGATGCTTACCGGTCAGCCGCTGCACGCCTTTGACCTGGACACCTTTGCCGAGCGCGATGGCCACCGTCGTGTGGTGGTTCGCGCCGCCCAGCAGGACGAGAAGTTCACGACGCTCGACGGCGAGGAGCGTACGCTCGACGCCGGCATGGGTCTCATCACCGACGGCGAGCGTCCCGTGGCGCTGGCCGGCGTTATGGGTGGCATGGATTCCGAGATTGAGGACGACACCGTCGACGTGATGGTCGAGAGCGCCTGCTTCAACGCCGGCCGCACCTCGCACACCAGCCGCGACCTTTCGCTGATCTCCGACGCCTCCATCCGCTTTGAGCGCCAGGTCGACGAGACCGGCTGCGTGGACGTCGCCAATGTGACGTGCGCGCTCATCGAGGAGATCGCCGGCGGCGAGGTTGCTCCCGGCTATGTCGACGTTTTCCCCGCGCCCAAGACCATCGACAGCATTAAGCTGCGCCTGGCCCGCGTACACGCCATCTGCGGTGCCGACATCGAGCCCGACTTTATCGAGCGCTCACTCACCCGCCTGGGCTGCACCGTCGAGCGCGACGGCGAGGACTTTATGGTCACGCCGCCGAGCTTCCGTCCCGACCTGCCGCGCGAGATCGACCTGATCGAGGAGGTCCTGCGCCTGTGGGGCATGGGCCGCGTGACGGCGACCATCCCGGCTGCCAAGAACCATATCGGCGGCCTGACCCGCGAGCAGAAGCTCACCCGCAAGGTTGGCGAGATCCTGCGCGCCTGCGGCCTCAACGAGACCACGACCTTTGGCTTCGCCGCCCCGGGCGACCTGGAGAAGATCGGCATGTCCACCGAAGGCCGCGGCTGCCCCGTGGTGCTCATGAACCCGCTGGTGGCCGAGCAGACCGAGATGCGCCGCTCGTTGCTGCCGGGTCTGCTGCAGTCTGTGGCCTACAACGAGGCCCACGGCACGCCCAACGTGCATCTGTACGAGGTCGGCAGCCTGTTCCACGGTCGCGAGAACGCCAGCCTGCCCAAGGAGACCAAGTCCGTAGCGGGCGTGCTGTCGGGCCAGTGGAGCGAGCAGTCCTGGAGCATGAAGTACCGTAAGCTGCGTTTCTTCTTTGGCAAGGGCATTGTCGAGGAGCTGCTTGCCCAGCTGCGCGTCGAGAAGGTTCGCTTCCGTCCCGTCGAGGGCGAGGGCTATGCCTTCCTGCAGCCGGGTCGTGCTGCCGAGGTGCTCTCGGGCGGTACCGTGCTGGGCTGGGTTGGCGAGATCCACCCCGAGGCGCGCGAGGCTATGGGCATTGACGAGGTCGTCGTTGCCTTTGAGCTCGACCTGGACAAGCTGATCAAGGGCGCCCGCAACCAGGAGAACTACCGTGAGTTCTCGCAGTACCCGGCCGTTGAGCATGACCTTGCTATCGTGGTCGACAACACTGTGACCTGCGAGGATCTTGAGCGCCGTATTACCAGCGCCGGAGGCAAGCTTCTCGAGGGCGTGCGTCTGTTCGACGTCTACCGCGATCCCATCCGCATCGGAGCGGGCAAGAAGTCCATGGCCTTTGCGCTTACGTATCGCTCCGACGACCACACGCTTACCAGCGAAGAGGTCGAAAAGGCGCACCAGAAGATTGTTTCCAAGGTGTGCAAGGGCGTAAACGGCGAGGTCCGCGGCTAGGTCCTGCGCCGGATATAGGCCAGCGTCGGCTGCCGCCGAGTCTTACGTGACTGCTGTTTTCGGTATAAGGCACCGTTGAGCCTGCATATATGACACGCGCATTACATAACGGCGTGCTGCTTTGTCGGCAGTGCGCCGTTTTGTTATGATAGCCCGCGGCGTGTTACGAATCTGACATTACGTAACACTGGAAAGGTGATTCAAGCGGCGTTGCAATTCCGTGCGCCGATAACCGGGAGGCGTACATGCACATTCCAGATAATTATCTGTCCCCGCAGACCGATGCTGTCATGGCGGTGGCGATGGTGCCCGTTTGGATCCACTGCATCAAAAAGGTGCGCGCCACGCTCGATCGCGAGCACATGGCGTTCCTGGGCATCTGCGCCGCGTTCTCCTTCCTGCTCATGATGTTTAATGTGCCGCTGCCCGGCGGCACCACGGGTCACGCCGTCGGCGGCGCGCTCATCGCGCTGTTGCTGGGTCCCGAGGCCGCGGCCATTGCGGTTTCGGTCGCGCTGGCACTGCAGGCGCTGCTGTTTGGCGACGGCGGCATCCTGTCCTTTGGCGCCAACTGCTTTAACATGGCCTTCGTGTTGCCGTTTGCCGCTGCTATCGTGTTCCGTGCGCTCAACAGCCGTCTGAACGACAAGAGCTGGGGCACCTCGGTTTCTGCCATCGTGAGCGGTTGGGTCGGCCTGTGCCTGGCGGCCCTGTGCGCGGCAATCGAGTTTGGTATTCAGCCGATGCTCTTTACCAACGCTTCGGGCGCGCCGCTGTACTGCCCCTTCCCGCTGTCCGTGGCTATTCCGGCCATGTTGATCCCGCATATGCTGGTTGCCGGCGTGATCGAGGGCGTGGCGACGGCCGCCATCTACGGTTTCATTAAGAAGACGGCGCCGAGCATTATCGTCGGGCCCGAGGCCGTCGATGGCCAGCTTGCTGCCGAGGGCGCTGCTGCCAAGAAGACCTCGCTGGTCCCCACGCTCATCTTGGTTGCCGTGCTTGTCGTGGCCACGCCGCTCGGCTTGCTGGCCACGGGTGACGCCTGGGGTGAGTGGGACGCCGAGGGCGCCGCGACCGCCGTTCAGGAGGCTGGTGACGACAGCCTGCAGGCTTCGGTCGGTCTCGATGCCCCGACCTTTGCCGATGCCCTGCCCACGGGCGATTATCTGCAGGCCTATTCCGAGGAGCAGGGTCTTGGCTTTGCCGGCCAGGCTGCCATGTATATCCTGTCCGGTGTGATTGGCGTGGCGGTGCTCACCATCGCATTCCGTCTGATCTCGCTGACGGTTAAGGAAAACTGAGCGCATGCAGATGGTCGAGCTGCCTAGCTGGCTTGCGGCCGAGGAGCGATACGAGCCCGCGGGGGCTCGGCATCGTGTGATGCAAAAGAACGTCTTGCACCTGGCGAGCCTGCTTGAGCGGGTTCGCCTGGGTGGAGGCGCGCACGAGGGCGGGTCGATGGTCGACCGCGCCCTTTCTTGCGTTTCGGCTCCGGTGCGCCTGGTGGGGATGTTCGTCTGCGTTCTATGCGTGTGTCTGACGCAGAGCCCGCTGTACCTCATGTTGATGGCGGCTATCGCGCTGGTGCTCGTTGCCGTGCGCCCCGTACGCGGGCTGCGGGCAACCTTTGTGCCGGCGCTTGGCGCTGCGGGGCTCGCAGTGGTTCTGGCGCTGCCTGCCCTGCTGCTGGGCGCTTCCGCTACGGGCGCCATGCTCAAAATTGCGCTCAAGACGTTCATTAACGTGTCGCTCGTGCTGGGCGTTTCGTGGACACTCACCTGGAGCCGCATGTCGGCGGCGCTCAAGATGCTGCATCTACCCGACGAAGTTATCTTTACGTTTGATATGGCGCTCAAGCACATCGAGGTGCTGGGTCGTACGGCGCAAAATCTGTGCGAATCGGTCATGCTGCGCAGTGTTGGCCGTGCGCCTGAGGGATTTTCGCGTACCGATTCGATCGCGGGTATCATGGGCATGACCTTTATCAAGGCGATGGAATGCAGCCGCGCGATGGACGAGGCTATGCTTTGCCGCGGCTTTGCCGGTACGTATCCGGTGCCCGCGCGCGCCGGGTTTGGCTGGCGCGATGCGGTCTATGCGGCCGGCGTGGCGCTGCTGGCAGTGTTGTGCGCCGTGCTGTAGGCGCTGCTGGTTCCGGCTGGGGATGCAAATGGGGGAGGGCGACGTTTTGACGATCGATATGAATAGTGCAGCGGGCATGAACGGTGCGGGCGGCGCCGAGGTCGCGCCGCTCATCGAGCTGCGCGACGTAGTGTTCTCCTATGCGGGGCATACGGTTGTCGATGGTGTGTCGCTGCAGGTCGCTCGTGGTGAACTCGTTGCCCTGCTCGGTCCCAACGGCTGCGGTAAGACGACGATTATGCGTCTTATTAACGGCCTTGAACTCGCGGACGCAGGGGCATACCTGTTTGACGGGTGTATGGTCGATGCGGCATATCTCAAGGATTCCGCGACGGCCCAGCGGTTCCATCAGCGCGTGGGCTTTGTGTTCCAGAATGCCGACGCCCAGTTGTTCTGCGCTACGGTGGGTGAGGAAGTTGCTTTTGGTCCCGCGCAGATGGGGCTGCCGGCAGACGAGCTCGACCGTCGCGTGCACGATGCCATAGAACTGTTTCAAGTTGCCGACCTGGTCGATGCCTCGCCCTATCAGCTTTCGGGTGGGCAAAAGAAGCGTGTGGCGCTGGCGGCAGTCGTATCGATGAACCCCGATATCTTGGTTCTCGACGAACCTACTAATGGGCTCGACGAGGATTCATGCGACATCGTGGTCAACTTCTTGCTGGCCTACGTCGCGGCGGGTAAGACGGTCTTGATGAGCACACATCACCAGGATTTGGTGCGACGCCTGGGTGCCCGTGCAATCTATATCGATCGATATCACCATGTGGTCGAGGCGCCTTCGCCGTCGTATGGAACCGAAAGCGGTGCTACGGACTAGTTGCTGCGTAGAGCGTGCGTAGCCGCCCGCGCGGCTTTGCCGTGATGGTATAGTTATCCAGGTTTTTTATGGGGGTGGCTATGCCAAGCTGGAACATTCATATCGCTCAGACGGAGCGTTTGCTGGAGCGCACCGGTGCACTTGCCAATAGCGTGCGCGACCGCAATGCCTTTTTGTTTGGCTGCGTGGTTCCGGATATCTTCGTGGGCTATATGGTCCCTGGCATCGCCGATCCCATCCCGTACCGCATTACGCACTTTGCAAAGCCCGAGCCTATCCCTAAGCCTCGTGAGCATGAGTTCTGGGATACCTATGTGGCACCGTTGCTTAAAAGTTCGCCCACCGGTGCGCCAGCCGCGGCGACCTCGATTGTCGAGGAGCGCGAGCGACTGAATCGCGTGCACTATCCCCAGCGCTACAGGGATGCCGAGCCGGTTGCCGGTCCCGGCGCCTGTGAGTTCTCGCTTGCATCCGAAGATGTGGCGCAGTCGTTGCTCGATTTGACACTGGGTGTCTGGTCGCATCTGGTGGCCGATACCGTATGGAATACGCGCGTGAATCAGTACCTGGAGGCGCACGGCGGCAAGCCGTGCGAGGAGTTCCGCATTAAAAAGCAAGGCGACTTTGACTGGTTTGGCAAGACGCTCGGCATTGTTTCGATTCCGCGCGCGACCGATCGCCTGTATACTGCGGCGACACGTTTTGGGCAGTATCCCATCCATAAGGAGTATGTGCTCAAGACCATCGGCGTTATGCACGAGATTGTACGCGAAAACCCCGGCGAGTCCGATCATCCGCCGTATCGCCTGCTAACCGAGGAGTTTTTCGATACAACGTTTACCGAGGTCATCGAGCTAACCGAGGCGGGATTTGCGGCTCGCGTCGAATCGCCCGATATGCCTGCGCTTCCCCTGATTGCTAGCTGCTAGCTGGCCGGCTTGGCGGTGAATAGCTCAACCCAATTGACAAGTAGCTCTTGCCGCAGGGTGACTTCGGCGGCGCGCTCCTGTTTGGTCTTTGGGGTGTAGGAAAGTCCAGCCTTTTTATGGATGAGCTCGGCTATGTGGTCGAAGCTCTTCTTATCCTTAATCTGGCCATAGGTAATTTGGATGACATCGTAGCCCATGCTTGTAAGTGCGGTGGCGCGCTCGGCATCGGAGAGACTCGCGGCTTCGCTGCCGTGGGCGGAGCGGCCTTGGCATTCCAGAATGACGCCCATGCTGTCGGTGGCGCTTTCGATGAGGATATCGGCGTAGCAGCAGGTTTTGTCATACAGCGAGCGCGCGGCGTCGCTGAGTGGGATGCGCACGTTGTTTGCGATGTTGATGCCCATGCCGCCCTCGTCGCGGGGGAGCGAGATAAGCATGGAGGTCTGTACTTCGAAGGGCGAGGCGGTCTGTCCTGTCATGCGTTCGGCGGCCCAGCGGAGCTGCTTAACACCGCGCAGGCCTGCGGCCTGCTTGGCGAACGCGGCGATATCCGCTGCGGAAAGAAGCGGCGTGCGCTTCCACAGGTTGGTATCCTTGCCGTTGACGTCGATAACCCGCTCCCAGCCGCAGTTGGGTGGAATGAGCTTAAGCGAAATAGCTTCATCAAGTTGCCGTTGCGCTCGTTTGCAGGGTGTATACACAGCAAACGAGCTGCACATCTCATAACACGCCATAAGCAGCTGGTTGCGTGAGACCTGCGTAGCAAGGTTGAGCAGTGTGAACTCGGGCGATGTGACATCAAACCCATGCTCGGTTTGCCTAAACGACCCGGGAGGCGGCTCTTGGGTCAGGAGGTGCGATTTAAACAGGCTTCGCGACCCGGATTGTGCCCGAGTGAATGCAATCCTGTGAAGCGGTGCGTGAAGCAGGTCTTTTACAACTTCATGACTTCCGAGGCCGCAACATCTGCGATCCATATTGCCAAGGCTAATGGCAGGGTAAAGGCCTAATATCTGTGGCGGGATACGGTGATAGTAAAAAGCGGATTGACCGCATAGCGTCAGGTCCATGACGTCCTCCTGGTCGAAATATGCTTTTGGACCGTGCGATGCCAGTGTCAATTCGGAAGTATGCGGCAAAATCTAAACCTTGTGAGCAGACCTGGCTTTTGAGGCTAGTTTATCAGGCATTTTGTTGCGAAAAAACGGGGTGTGCTCGGAGGTATCAGAATTTGCCGCATACTTCCGAAAAGCAGGTCAATCCGGCTCTTGCTAAAACGATTTAGCAGCGTCGGTTAAGGTGTGGGTTTGCCACCGGGCGAACACTTTTAGCGCTTGGGACTTTATTCATTGGGTCTCGAAGGGTGGATTTCGCGCTTTTGGTAAAGAAATGAGTGTGTGTTTTGCCGTGCGCCGGCATTGGCACAGAAAAAGGGCCCGGAAGGCTTCGCCTTCCGGGCCCTTTGCGATGCAAGTGTGCTTGCAAGTACGACTTAGCGCACCTGAGCGACGTAAGCGACGTTGGTCGAGGAGACCTTGTCCTCGAGCTGGACGCTCATGCGGGGATCGCCAGCGGTGGCGACGGTCAGGTCGCCGGCCTCGACGTAGCCGAGCTCCTTAGCGGTCTCGATCGCCTTGACGATCGTGCCGTTGACGGTGCCCTGGGTAATCTCGGCCTGGTGCGGGATAACGCCCCAGTACATGATCATCTGCTGGACGGCCCACTCGTGGCGGGAGAACGCGCAGATCGGCATGTTGGGACGGAAGTGCGAGATCAGGCGAGCAGTACGGCCGGTGGTCGTCGGCACGGTGATGCACTTGGCGCCAACGGTGGTGGCCATGTTCACAGCGGACATACCCACAACGTTGTTGACAACGCGGGTGCCGTGAGCGTCAGCCGGAACCTCGAGCGGAGCGTGAGCCGGGAGGTACTTCTCGGTCTCGAGAGCAATGCTGGCCTGCATCTTGACGGCCTCGACCGGGTACTTACCGGCAGCGGACTCGCCGGACAGCATAACGGCGTCGGTGCCGTCGTAAATGGCGTTAGCAACGTCGGCAACCTCGGCGCGCGTCGGGCGCGGGTTCTGCTGCATGGAGTCGAGCATCTGCGTAGCGGTGATAACGGGCTTGTAGGCCGCGTTGCACTTGGCGATGATCTCCTTCTGGATGTGCGGAACGAGCTCGGGCTTGATCTCGATGCCCAGGTCGCCACGGGCGACCATGATGCCGTCGGAAGCCTCGAGGATCTCGTCGAAGTTCTCGACGCCCAGGGCGCACTCGATCTTCGGGAAGATCGTCACGTGCTCGCCGCCGTTCTCGCGGCAAAGCTCGCGGATGCCGCGGACGGACTCGCCGTCGCGGATGAAGGAAGCGGCGATGTAGTCGATGTTCTCGGTCAGGCCAAAGAGGATGTCCTGACGATCGCGCTCGGTGATGGCGGGCAGCGAGATGTTGACGTTGGGCATGTTGACGCCCTTGCGCTCGCCGATCAGGCCGTCGTTCTTAACGACGCAGGTCATGTCCTGGCCGTCGACGGACTCGACCTCGAGGGCAACCAGGCCGTCATCGATCAGGATGAGGGAGCCCTTCTCGACCTCGGAGGGCAGAGCCAGGTAGTCGAGGGAGATGTGCTCAGAGGTGCCGTGGAAATCCTCGGTCGTGGGCTGAGCGGTGACGACGATCTTGTCGCCGGTCTTGACGGCAACCTTCTTGCCGTCGACCAGAAGGCCGGTGCGGACCTCGGGGCCCTTGGTGTCGAGCAGGATGCCGACGGGCATACCGAGCTCCTTGGAAATACGACGGACGCGCTCGATGCGACCGTGGTGCTCGTCGTAGGAGCCGTGCGAGAAGTTAAAACGGGCGACGTTCATGCCCGCCTTGATCATCTCGCGGATGGTCTCGTCGCTATCGCAGGCGGGACCCATGGTGCATACAATCTTGGTGCGCTTGTACATTCAGACCTCCATCTGACATCGTCTTGCGCTGATAGATAAACCATAAGAAATAAAACCGAGTTGATTATAACGAAATGGCGTCCGAATACCCCAAAAAATCGACCGTATGCCGAATTAGAAGTTCATTTTTTGCGGAAAAACGGTATATGCAAAAACTTTACCAACCGTTCTAACCGCTGCTATCTGGGCGATATTTCAATTTGATGATGCGCCGAAGAAAAAACGTTTTATCAGTATTGAGCATCACACGGTCTGCACCGTTGCTTATGGACCATATTTCCAAATGGATTGTTTTGGCTAGACGCGTTGCTTTGGGGTACCATAGCTCCACTATCAACTGCCGCTCAGCACGGCAGCCTTGATGAGCCCTTGCCCTTCTCCTGGGAATTATGATCGGGCATCAATCTGCTGAGTGGCCCGAATCCCAGGAGGGGACTCTATATGCAAAAGGAATACCTGTCCGCCGCGGCGGAGGTGCTCAGCGACCAAGGTGTCGATGAGAACCTCGGCCTGAGCGACGACGAGGCGTCGTCGCGCCTCGCTAAGACAGGCCCTAACAAGCTCGAGGAAGCCGAGAAGACGCCGCTGTGGAAGCGCTTCTTTGAGCAGATGGCCGACCCCATGGTCATCATGCTGATCGTTGCCGCCGTCATCAGCGCGCTCACGGGCATGGTCAAGGGCGAGGCGGACTTTGCCGATGTCGCCATCATCATGTTCGTCGTTATCGTCAACTCGGTGCTGGGCGTGGTCCAGGAGGCTAAAAGCGAGGAGGCTCTCGAGGCCCTGCAGGAGATGAGCGCGGCGCAGTCCAAGGTGCTGCGCGACGGCAAGCTCGTGCACCTGCCGAGCGCCGAGCTCGTGCCCGGTGACGTGATCATGCTCGAGGCGGGCGACTCCGTCCCGGCCGACTGCCGCGTGCTCGAGAGCGCCACGATGAAGATCGAGGAGGCCGCCCTTACCGGCGAGTCCGTGCCCGTCGAGAAGCATGCCAACGTGATCGAGCTCGCCGCCGGCACCGACGACGTGCCGCTCGGCGACCGCAAGAACATGTGCTACATGGGCTCCACCGTGGTGTACGGCCGTGGCCGCGCCGTCGTAGTCGGTACCGGTATGAACACCGAGATGGGTAAGATCGCCGGCGCCCTGGCCGAGGCCAAGGAAGAGCTCACGCCGCTGCAGGTGAAGCTTGCCGAGCTCAGCCGCATCCTCACTATCATGGTTATCGTCATCTGCGTCGTTATCTTTGGCGTCGACATCATCCGCCACGGCGTGGGCAACGTTCTCACCGACCCGACCGCGCTGCTCGATACCTTTATGGTCGCTGTCTCGCTTGCCGTCGCCGCCATCCCTGAGGGTCTGGTTGCCGTCGTGACTATCGTGCTTTCGCTCGGCGTGACCAAAATGGCCAAGCGCCAGGCGATTATCCGCAAGCTCTCTGCCGTCGAGACCCTTGGCTGCACGCAGACCATCTGCTCCGACAAGACCGGTACCCTTACCCAAAACAAGATGACCGTCGTCAAGCACGAGCTCGCTGCGCCTAAGGAGAAGTTCCTGGCCGGTATGGCGCTGTGCTCCGATGCCCAGTGGGACGAGGACCTGGGCGAGGCCGTTGGTGAGCCGACTGAGTGCGCGCTCGTCAACGATGCCGGCAAGGCTGGTCTTACTGGCCTGACTGCCGAGCACCCGCGCGTGGGCGAGGCCCCGTTCGACTCGGGCCGTAAGATGATGTCCGTGGTCGTCGAGACCCTGGATGGCGAGTACGAGCAGTACACCAAGGGCGCGCCCGACGTGGTGATCGGCCTGTGCACCCATATCTACGAGGGCGATAAGGTTGTCCCCCTGACCGAGGAACGTCGTGCCGAGCTCGTGGCCGCCAACAAGGCCATGGCCGACGAGGCCCTGCGCGTGCTGGCGCTGGCAAGCCGCACCTACACCGAGGTCCCGGCCGACTGCAGTCCCGCCGCGCTCGAGCATGACCTGGTCTTCTGCGGCCTGTCCGGCATGATTGACCCGGTTCGTCCCGAGGTCGCCGACGCCATCCGCGAGGCGCACGATGCCGGTATCCGCACCGTCATGATCACGGGCGACCACATCGACACCGCCGTGGCCATCGCCAAGCAGCTGGGCATCGTCACCGATCGCAGCCATGCCATCACCGGTGCCGACCTCGATCGCATGAGCGACGAGGAACTCGACGCGCACATCGAGGACTACGGCGTGTACGCCCGCGTCCAGCCCGAGCACAAGACACGCATCGTCGAGGCTTGGAAGTCGCGCGACCAGATCGTGGCCATGACGGGCGACGGCGTCAACGACGCCCCGTCCATCAAGCGCGCCGACATCGGCGTCGGTATGGGCATCACCGGCACCGACGTCACCAAGAACGTTGCCGACATGGTGCTTGCCGACGACAACTTCGCCACCATCATCGGTGCCTGCGAAGAGGGCCGTCGCATCTACGACAACATCCGCAAGGTCATCCAGTTCCTGCTTTCGGCCAACCTTGCTGAGGTGTTCTCGGTGTTTATCGCCACGCTCATCGGCTTTACCATCTTCCAGCCGGTGCAGCTGCTGTGGGTGAACCTGGTCACCGACTGCTTCCCCGCGCTCGCGCTGGGCATGGAGGATGCCGAGGGCGACATCATGAAGCGCAAGCCGCGCAACGCCAAGGACGGCGTCTTTGCCGGACATATGGGTCTGGACTGCGTGGTCCAGGGCCTGATCATCACCGTGCTGGTGCTGGCGAGCTTCTTTGTGGGCGTGTACTTTGACATGGGCTACATCCACATCGCCGATATGATCGCCGGCAATGCCGACGAGGAAGGCGTGATGATGGCGTTCATCACGCTCAACATGGTCGAGATTTTCCACTGCTTCAATATGCGCAGCCGTCGTGCGTCGCTGTTCACCATGAAAAAGCAGAACAAGTGGCTGTGGGCTTCCGCCGCGCTGGCACTGGTGCTGACGGTGATCGTGACCGTGCAGCCGACGCTTGCCGAGATGTTCTTCGGCCCTGTGACGCTTGAGCTCAAGGGCGTTCTTGCCGCTTTGGGCCTGGCCTTCCTGATCATCCCGCTGATGGAGATCTACAAGGCGATCATGCGCGCTGTGGAGAAAGAGTAGCGTACTCGTCCGGGCCCGCCCCACGCCCTTTCTCCCTCACTGGTCCTCGCGCTTCGCGCTGCGGGATCGTTCGGGAGAAAGGGCTTCCGGGGCGGGCCCTGCGGTATCCTTGCTGGCTTTTCTTCCGTGCGGATGAAAAGGGCTGAGGGAAAGTTTGTGAGCTGGTCGGGCTTTGCCCGGCCAGCTCTTTTTGATTTAAAATACCTGCTCAGTTGTGATTTATGGTGCTGGGAGGCGTTTGTGGGCAAGGCTAAGGCTAAAGCGAAGAAGAAGACGACGGGGGCACGGGCTAAGCGTGACCGTCGTCGGAAACTCGCGACCGAAGCGCCCGTGTCTGCCGAGGAGTTGTTGGCGAGCGTACCGGGGCTCGATGCGCTGCAGGACGTTCCGGCGTTTGATGACCTGCCGGTCGATGAAGCCCAGCAGACTGCCTTTGATGATTTCTGCGCACATGCCGAGGAGCCCGAGCAGATGCAGCTGGGTGCCGTTATTCGCCTGGATCGCGGGTTTCCGCTGGTGGCCACTGCCGACGACACCTTTCGCGCCGAGCATGCCGTGGGGTTTGCCAAGTCGCGCGGCGAGGACGAGGTCCTGCTGCCTGCCGTGGGCGACCGTGTGGCGGTGCGCCGCGCTCCCGGGCACGATATGGGCGTGATTGAGTGCGTGCTGCCGCGCCGTACGAGCTTTGAGCGTTGGCGCGGCCGTGCCCGCGGAGAGCGCCAGGTGCTCTGCTCCAACGTGGATAGCGTGCTAATCGTGCAGGCGCTCGGTGCCGGCGAGGTACTGCTCGACCGCGTGGCGCGTTCGCTGGTGTTGGCGCTCGACTGCGATGCCGAGCCGGTGGTAGTGCTCACCAAAGCTGACCGTTGCGATGCCGAGGAGCTCGAGCGCGATCTGGACCGCGTGCGCCGCCTAGTGGGTCCGGACGTGCGCGTAATCGTGACGTCCTCTGCCGAGGGCCGCGGCCTGGACGAGGTACGCGCCTGCGTGCCCGCCGGGAGCTGTGCCATGATTTTGGGCGAATCGGGTGCCGGCAAGTCGACGCTGCTCAATGCGCTGCTGGGCCACGATGCGTTGGCGACCGGCGGTGTGCGCGAACGCGACGACCAGGGCCGTCACACTACCGTCGCGCGCGTGATGGTGGCGCTACCGGGCGACGCCGGCGTGATCGCCGATGCCCCGGGCCTACGCAGCCTACCGCTCGTGGGTCACGAGCGGGGTCTGGCGCGCGCCTTCCCCGAGATTGTCGAGGCATCGCGTGCGTGCCGGTTTGGCGATTGCACGCATACCCATGAGCCGGGTTGTGCCGTTCGCGAGGCCGAGGACGCCGGGCAGATCGACAGCCTGCGTTTGGAAACGTTCCAAAACCTGGCGTCATCCATGCGCGTGAGTGCTCAAATGCTCGATCCCGATGTCCATCTGTAATTGATTTTTCCTATGACAGCCGTCTCCCAACTGTTCGGGAGACGGCTTTTTTGCTGCGGAAAAGCCTCGAAGCATGCAGTTTGCTGACGTACTGACCAAAACCTTGCCACGAGCTTGACGGGCTGGTCAGCTTTTGGTCAGCGATTGGTTTGACATCGAAAACCAAAATCGCAATTGCGCCGCTTTGCACTCTGACCGCCCAGACAATGGTGGTACGGGCATTCGCCCGGCACTGCCATGAGAGGAGCGGCCGTGAACAAGAGCAAACGCATCGCCATCAGTCTGGTCGCGGGCGTGCTCGCTGCTCTGCTCTGCATGGTTTACGGCTCGTCGATCCGCTCGCAAGCCGAACAGGTCCAGGCTGAGACCTTGGCCAAGTACGGTGGCGATCGCGTCGAGGTATGCGTCGCGGCGCGCGATATCGATGTGGGCGAGACCCTCGATGAGACCAATGTCATAACCCAGGAATGGCTGACGAGCCTGTTGCCGCGTGACGCGGCGACCGAGCTGCGCCAGGTGCGCGGCGACGTGACGACTTCGCGTATTCCCAAAAACGCCGTGATCTGCAATGTCTACACCAAGGCCGAGAGTCACAAGCTCGAGGTGCCTAAGGGCAAGGTCGCCGTTTCGGTGGCGGTCGATGCCGAGCACTCGGTCGGCGGTGCTACGGGCGTGGGCAGCTACGTGGATGTGTATGTGCAAAAAGACGGCGTAACCGATCGGTTGTGCGGCGCGTACGTGATCGATACCAGTGAAGATTCCGGTGCCACGCGCGAGGGCAAGATCGAATGGGTGACGCTGGCGGCTGACCCCGAAGACGTCAAGGAACTGCTGGGGGCATCGGGCAAGGGAACGGTCAGCTTGACGATTCCCGCCACGGCGCGCGGCAAAAAGAGCGGAGGCGACGAGTGATGAAGGCGATCTGGCTTGCGTGCTGCGCGTGCGGCGATTACGGGCTGTTGCAGCGGGAAGTCGAGGGCCGTGATACGGGTGCACAGGTGCTTCGCGTGGGTGACCTGGACGGGCTGGTTTCCATGGCGCGGGCGTTTCCGTCGCGCCGCGGGGCTGCCATCATCGCGGCGTCTCTGTTTGATACCGAAGATGTGCGCAAGACTGTTGCGCGCCTGACGGCCGAAGGCCGCGTGAGTCGCGTGGTCGTGTTGATAGAGGCACTCGATCCATCGGATATCGAGGGGCTGTTTCGCGCAGGGGCGACCGAGGTCATCGCTGCGCACAGTATATGCGGCAACGGGCGCGCGGGCGAGGGAGCGGTTGATTCCGATCGGTGCATGACGATTGAGCCCGATGCTTTTGTTGATAGGGAACCCGGGGCGCCTCGCGCTACAAGAGGCCCGCGTGTTGATGATTATGGAAAAGCGGAAGCCGAGCATGATCGGTGTCCCCGGGACCCCCTTGCGTACGATGATGTCGGAGAGCCGGTGCCGTATGGCGAGGAGCTTCTGGCTGTAGATATGGGATACGTGCATGGCGTGAGCCTGGTCGATGAGCTCGACGAGGTTGAGGGGCTTGCCGGAAACGACAATGTTCGTGTCGATGCGACCGTGAAGTCTTCAGACTCGGCCCCGCGGGCCGAGCAGCCTGCCATGCCGGCTTGGGCGCAGCATATGAGCGCTGCCGGAGAGACGGGGACGTTGCAGCCCGTGCCAGCGCCGCTTGTCCCCACGTCGCCGGCGGATGCCGCCGCTCCGTCGCATCGAGCCCCGGTTGTCTGCGCCGTCTCGGGTTCGGGCGGTTGCGGCAAGTCGACGATCGTCGCCGCCATGGCGCACGCGGCGTCGCTGCTGGGCCTGCGTGCCGCCGTGCTCGACTTGGACCTGATGTTTGGAAACCTCTACGACCTGTTGGGTGCCGATGCCCCGCATGACATGGCGACGCTTATCGAGCCATCGGCTGCGGGCGCACTCGCCGAATCGGACATCGTGGCCGCCTCGATGCGCGTGGCCCCGGGCGTTACGCTTTGGGGTCCGGTCGCTGCGCCCGAACAGGCCGAGCTGATGGCACGTCCGGTGGAGCTGCTGCTCAACGTCTTGCGTCGCGAATCCGACGTGGTTCTTGTCGACACCTCGGTCTTTTGGGGTGACGCCGTGGCGGCCGCGGTGGCGGCAAGCGACCGCTGCCTGGTCGTGGGCGATCCGTCGGTGTCGTCTGCGACGTCCGCGGCACGCGTTATCGAACTGGCGAGCCGTGTGGGCGTGCCGCGTACGCGCATGAGCGCCGTATTCAACCGGTTTGGCGCGCGCGGTGCCGACGAGGATGTCGCCATGCGCTTTGAGATTACCTGTGCGTTGAGCTCCAAGATCCGCATCGCCGACGGCGGGCAG
>CABUGI010000024.1 GCA_902491055.1 uncultured Collinsella sp.
CGAGGCGGCATAGGATATCAACCGTATTCCAGATTCCAGGACGCCGGGCCGACTCACTTCGGATCGGGCGCTACACCAACTTTCTCGACATTACCTTTGACAGCTTGTTTAATGGAGTATCCAGCTTTCCCCGCAACAAACCAGATTGTTATTGCAACAAAACAGCCGACCGCAGTTCTTCCAATTGGATAGAAAAAGATATTGTAGAAAAACCTAGTAAACGAACCAGGAAATACGGAAACAGAATCAGCGTTGTGAACAACAAAATGATGAGCCATTACCGTCCACATAAGGACAATGCGAAGTAATTCGATACGGGAATCTCGTATTTTTGCCATAATGCCCCCAAGTAAAATCAAAACCTAATTAAGCCTCGACCTAGAACCGTTCGAGAATCTCCTCGGCATTCTCTCGCAGATAGATATCTAGGTCCGGCACGGCAAACTGCACGTAGCCCCTCTGTGGTGCCTGAATAACCTCCCTTTGTAGCAATTTTGCCCTAATAGAGCTGATCTCATTGGTCTTTTTACCCATGCGCCTAGCAATCTCGGCTGATTTGGACTGTTGTTTGTCCTCGCACATCGCCAATAGGTATTTGATATCGTTAGGCCCCAGTCCAGAAATCGCGGGCTCATGAACAACATCGTGAAAACGAGCCTCTGCCAGCGCAATGCCTTCGGCAACATCGCGTTCACTCACGATGGTACTTTTGGCACGATGCAAATTGGCGCGCTGCCAAATGGAGTAACCGACCAGTTGCACCAGATAGGCATAGCCCTTAGTGGCCTTAGCGGCTCTCGACAGAAGATTGTCCTCTATGGTCAAACCAGTCGCGACAAAGCTATCGCCCATAGAGAGCGCTACCTCCACCTGGTTGATAGGCGCCAGATCTTCGGGGAGGGCACGACGCAAGAACGTAAGCGCTTTGCCGTTAATAAGGTCCATAACACCGGCGGGTAAACCGGCAAAGGCAAGTGCGATATCTACTTTTTCCCCTATCAAAAGCTGAACCGTAGACGCAATGGCACGCATATCGTCAATCGGGGCGTCCTGAACTTCATCGATGGCAATAAAAAGACCCTTGGCTGACTTCGCTGCCGAGCTTAGCAACTTTCTAAGACTCGACTCTTTGGGTGCAACATCGACTTTCGCGGAAACAAAGCCGGCGTTTACGCCGACCGAAGCATTAGTCGCAAGGGAAGAATCAGCAACCTGATCCCTCAAGTCCAGCAATAGGTTAGGGCCAGCAGAAACAATAGCGGTCTTCCATCCAAGCTCTCGCGCACGATCTCTCAGATCGCAGAGCAAAACAGTTTTTCCGGAGCCCCTCGGTCCAGCAATGCGCATGAGCCTCGCAGGTGCACCAATTCCCGCATTCAAGCTCTCGGTAAACTCAAGGGCGATATCATCACGACCAATTATGCGCGGAGGCTCAGCGCCGGCAGTGGGACGAAACGGGTTATGGAATACAGCGGCGCTCACTTGTTTGCCTTTCTAGGGAATCGATTAACAGTCAATCATCGTTTCAATAATTGTCACAGACTATATCGAATAATATCGAGCTGTATAAGCTTGTATAAACTTATCGCGAAAGTATCGAGTTTTCGTAATTTATCTTAGCAAGTAGTCCAACGTTACTTTCTTCCAGCTCATAGCGAAAGAAAGTTAAGGACTTCCTAAAAACCATTGCCTTAATACGAGAAATACTCGCTCTCAGCGGATAAGTTCGGCCCCAACCACGGATCGCCATCCAAGAAGAACTCAGGCCAGTGCTGCATGAACAGTGCTTGCTCGCGCTTCCAGCGACTCATCTTTTCCTCGTTGGCCTCTTCCCTACCGCGCGAGGTGAACTCGTAGTGATACAGCTCGGCATAAGGCGTAAAGATGGTGCGGTAGCCGGCCTCCCACACGCGAAGGCAAAAGTCAGCGTCGTTAAAACCGACGGCGAATTCCTCGTTATAGCCTCCGACCTGCTCAAATACGTCGCGTCGCACCATCTGGCAGGCACCCGTCACGGCGCTAAAGTTGCCCGGGCGCACAGCGCGGGCAAGATAGCCCTCGCGCTTTGCCGAGAAGTCCTGGTTGGCATGGGCAAGTGCGCCACGCACGCCAACCAAAATGCCGGCATGCTGCACCAGATGATCGGCAAAGTAGAGTTTGGCGCCCACCACGCCCGCATCGGGACGCTGCAGATAGCTCATCATCTCTTCGATAAAGTCCGGGCTTATAACCTCGGTATCGTTGTTGAGCAGCAGCAGGTAGTCGCCCTTAGCGTGCTCCACACCAAAATTGATGATCTGAGAGTAATTGAACTCGCCCGGCCAGTACACAACGCGCGCGATGCCCTTGCCTTCTGATGCTGAAGCCACGCGTTCCGGCAGGGTTTCGTAATACGCAAACGTATCCGGGGCTTCGCTGTTGTTCTCCACCAAGACGATCTCATAGTTGGCATACGTGGCCTTCTGGGCAATCGACATCACACAGGCATCGAGCGTCTCAACGTGGTCCTTGGTGGGAATCACAATGCTCACCAGCGGCGCAGGCTCCGGCAGCGCATAGCGCATGCGATAGACAAACGGCGTCTCGGTCTCCTCGACCGTTCCGCAAATGCCCAGCTCGTTAAAGTGACGCTGCAGCGCAAGGCACCCGGCTTCAATAGCATACGGCTTGCTATCGGCAGAGCCATCGGCGGTCGACCCCGGATGAACGCGCCAGTGATACAGCACGTGCGCAACATGCTCAAACCGTGCGCCCGCCGAAAGACAGCGAAGCGTCAGGTCGTAGTCCTGGGCACCCGCAACGTCTTCTGGGGACGTGCCAATACGATCGATTAGCGCCTTCTCCACCATCAGGAAATGCGTCACGCAGTTATGGCTATAGAGCAGGTCGACGTTGAGCTGCGTCTTAAAGACAGGCTGACCCCACTCCCCCGTTTTCTGGAACATGTCCTCGTCGCAGAACAGGACCTGGGGACGCTCGCCCTCGGCCGCCTTATTCAGCGCGGAAACATACTGGAATAACGCGTCCGGTTCCAGAATGTCGTCATGGTCCAAGAACGCGATGTAGTCGCCCGTCGCTTGCTCAATACCCGCGTTGGTGTTGACCACGATGCCGCCGTTGCCGGGCAGCCCAATGCGACGAACGCGCTCGTCATTGGCGTCCACCGCAAGGTCGGCCACCGCGTCCCATTCGGGCGAGGCGTCCATAAGCAGCAATTCCCAGTTGTCATAGCTCTGGGCTAGCACCGAGTCCAGCAGCTCGCGCAGGTAGACCCGATCAGTCTTGTAGCACGGCACCACAATGCTCACGAGCGGCCTATAGGCAAAGGCCGCCGAAGCGACACGTTGGCACGCCAAATCGCCCGGCTTTGCGCGATGTTGCTCAAACCAACGTCGATAAGCTGCGTCGTCTGCACGCGCGTCCTTCATGCGGTTCCAACTGTCATCGAACATGCCGTTGTACAGGCGACCATCCATGGCGCAAAACCCGCTCTGGATCTGCTCTGTGGGATCGCTCACAATCGCGACAAAATCTCGTATATCCTGAGGCATCTCAACGCTCAGATACGTTTTATTGACGCGGCATCCGTTCTGCTGCGGCACATCGACCTGCGATTCAAACACATGCACGGTGGCATCGATGGCATTCATATGCGTATCGAAGATCTGGAGCTCAGGGGAGCACTGGGGGTCTCCCGCCCAGGCAACCTCATAGCGCCACACCGCGCCGGCGTCTGTCGGCAAATAGCGAATGGCATCGATCTCGTAGCGACCGCAGCATTCGCCACGCTGCGCATCGCGGATAAGCGCGCACAGCGCAGGCTTTGCTTTGTAGTTAATCTTGGATTCCAGCTTGGCCACGCGGCTATCGAGGCGAATGGAGCCCAACCTTTGGCCACCGGATGCAAAAACGACATCCATCGACGAGCCATCCAAAAACGGAAGCACCAAGACGGCGAACTCGCGCTCGTAATCGGAAACGGAAGGGCAAAGCGCCAGCACACGGCCATGATCGACCGGGAGCACCAGCGACAGCACACAAGAACCGCTCGTCGTCGCATGGGCAAACGCTTGAGAACCCTCCCGCTCAATAAGCGCGGTGACATCCTGACCGGCAAAACGAAGCAGCACAAACAGACGGCCCTGACTGCGGCAAAGTGCCAAACGCTTGATACTCATCTACACTTCTCGCTTTCCCAGGGCGTTCGCTGCCATGCGTTTGCAGGCACCCAGGCGCCCAAACCTCAAGACGTCGTAATCGAACATGAGCTTTTTGCACTCGCGGGCATTGGGGGCCTTGCTGGTAAGCGCCGCACGCACCATAACAGCAACAGAAGGAGCGCATTGTGCAAGCGCAACATCGCTGCCCACGGCAGAACCGGCAAGCGCAGTGGCAACGGCAGCAAACACCTTGCCGCAGTCCGAGCCCAGCAACCTGAGCGCGTCGTACAGCACCAGATCGCACAGGAAGTACGCCAGGTCATCGGCATGCTGTGCATCGAGACCGTCGCGCTGCCAGTCAGCCAGCACCGCAGAGTAAATCTTCACGTGCTCCAGCAGACGCGTCTCGTCGTCGTAGCGCATGGTGTCCATAAGCGAACCCTTGCGCGCCACGCGGTAGTCATACAGCTTGTTCGAGATAAGCGCGGTCTTGTGCGAACGGCCGTACACGGCAAAATCGAAGACCTGGTCCTCGCCATACTTAACGGTTTCGTCGAACACGATCCCGTAACCCAGCAAAAACTCACGCTTGCAGGCGGTGCGCCATGCAAAGGGGCGAGATGCTTCCTTAAACAGCAAGTCAGAGCTATAGCCTTCAAACGACACATCGCGCGGGCTCAGAACATAGTTAAGCCACGGATACCCCGCCTCAAGCGGATACGGGTTCGCGCCAAAGGTCAAAACGTCGCAGTCCTCGCGCTCAAAGGCATCGACGATCACGCGGCACGCATCGGGTGTAAAGCGGTCATCGGAATCCAAGAACGCGACGATAGGCGCCGTGGACGCGGCGATGCCCGCATTACGCGCACTCGACAGGCCGCCGTTTGGCTTATCGACCAGCGTAAAGCGCGCGTCCTTTTCGCAATAGGCAGCCGCAATATCGCGCGAACCGTCCGGCGAGCCATCGTTGACCAGCACGCCCTCCCAATCGGGCATGTCCTGCGCAAGCAGGGAGTCCAGGCACCAGGCCAGGCACTCCTCCACCTTATAGATGGGAACAACAACGGAAATCTTAGGGGTAGCCATAGTCACACACTCCTACTGGGCGGCCGAAACGTCATCGGGATGCGGGTTATCGCCGTAGGTGCGCTGATACGTCAGCAGGCGCCAGACCAGCGGCAGGCCGCCGATCTTAAAGTAATGCTTAAACGTATTGAGCTTGCCCGGCTTCTTAAAGTCAAAACGCGAATCGATATAGGCACGGGGCGACTTGACCATCAGGCGCAAGTCGGTCTCGCCACGCGGGTCGAACAGCGACAGATCAAAGCGACCAGCATCCCAATCGGCCTTGAGCTCGGGCGAGGCCTTTTCCCAAAACTGCTCGCGCAGCTCGTCGACCAGACGCTCGTCATTCCAGCGGTACGTATCGACCTTCATGCGCATTAAAATACCCTGAAGCTGAGCCTTAAGCTCGGGGCGCTCGTTCAAAAAGCGCAGCATCTCGGCATATTCGTCACACACGCAAAACACCTTGTTGGGAGAATTAACGGAGCTCTTCTCGTTATCCTGGCGATAGCACAAAATGGGGTCCGCAATAAACGCGGCGCGCTCGGCGCAAGCCCAAACCTTAAAGTTAAAGCCTGCGTCCTGATAAGAGGCGCCCGGCGTGGGAAGGAACCGAATCTGATTGTCGTTGAGGAACTCGCGCCGATAGATAGCCGACCAAATGGAAGGTTTGCGATAGAAGATGCCCGGACGATCGACGGGGCGATACGCGGCGCCCGTCATATGCTCGTCGATGATCCCAAACAGCTCACGGCGCTCGCTGGGCGTGGACCAATACAGGTAAAAGTCGCCCTTTACCACATCGGCATGCTCAGCATCGGCCTTGGCGACCAGCTTTTGGAGCGAATCCTCAAACATAAAGTCATCGGACTCTAAAATGCCCACGTACTCGCCACGCGCCATCTCCAGGCCGCGGTTCATCGAGTCGCCGTAGCCGCTGTTGGCCTTGTCGATCATCTTTACACGGGGATCGCGCTCCATGTACTCGCGGATGATATCCGGCGAGCTATCGGTGGAGCCGTCGTTGATGCAGATGATCTCGATGTCCTTGAGCGTCTGCGCCACGGCGGAATCGAGGCACTCGCGCAGGTAGCGCTCGACATTGCAAATGGGGACAAGCAGCGAAACTTTAGGGGTATCAGAGTTCTGCAAGAGAACCTCCTGTTGGATAGCGTGTAACAGGGTTATTTTAGCAGCCGAGTTGCGGCGGGCGGCAGCGCCTGGAATTAGATAAAGCGCTCCAGGCAGGCTTTGAGACCGCGAGTCGAAAGATAGAACAGCGTGGCATCTGCCATCGAAACGCCCGAGGTCGCTGCAACGAGCTTGTGGGCAACACGGCGAACGGCGCCCTTAGCAGGCATATCCGCCCACTCCGTTCCCATAAACGTCGTGAAAGCCCTGTTGACGCGAGCCGCCACGCGATGGAAGTCATCGGCATCCAAGCGCGCCAGGTCGAACACAATTAGGTCCAAAAACCAAGTTATCAGCTCGCCGGGGCACAGGTCCAAAAGACCGTAGGCCGCCCAGTCCTCCAAGACCTCCTCGAGCATTCTCATATGGGCATCGAGCTTTTTGGCGCGAGCCTCGGCACTGTTGAACTCGTGCGTCGCCGATTCACTCTCCATCACGTAGTGGTAGAACTTATCCGGCATGACGACGGTCTTGCGGGCAAGCGCATAAGCCGCAAATTGGAAGACGACGTCCTCGCCCAAAGCCAAACCGGGGGCGAAGCGAATGCCTTCGCGATTGAGCAGCTCGCACGAAAAAGCCGCACGGCAGGCATAGGGCTGCGCATTCGAATGGAACAGCAGTTGGGGATCACGGGCGCCGAAGGTACCAGCTTTGGGGCTCATGAGTTGCTGGACGCGCTTGGGGGCAGCATCGGCAGGTTCACAGACGCCGCCAAAAACGGCGGCCTCGGCATCTGCAGACTCCATGGAATGCAGCACGTGCTCGACCGTCCGGGCATCGATGTAATCGTCGGCGTCCACAAAAAAGACGGTCTCGCCCTCGGCGACATCGATACCGGCATTTCGAGCACACGAGACGCCCGCGTTTTCCTGGTCAATCACCAGTACGCGATCGTCGGCCTGCGCGATCTGGCGCAACACGTTCAACGAATCATCAGTCGAACCGTCGTTGACGCAGACAACCTGAATCGAGCGCTCGGACTGGGCCAACAGCGAATCGAGGCATCGCTGAATGGAGCGCGCAGAGTTGAAAACGGGGACGACAATGGTAGCTTTAGGACACGAGGCCTCTCCCATGCCGACCTACCCCCTCAGCGATTCGATGAGGAAGGCAGCGACCACGCCTGGACCTCCAACCGAGGCGTAATACTTAGCACGCCCCAAGGCACCATCCGTCGCAAAACTCGGATGCTCGTCAACCCAGCCCTCAGGATCTTTGAGGATGGCAGCGAGATTTGCGCGCTTCCACGGCTTGAGGTCGTCAAGCGAAAAGTCCCCGGCGTCCAAGGCCGCTTGGAACTCCTTGGCCATCTGAACCAGGAACTCCTTATAGAACTTGGGCGCCAGGCGCACGTAGTTCCACATGTACGAATCGTACTTAATGAGCTGATTGAACTTGAGCATGCGCGCGACGTCATCACTTGCGTGGTCGCGGGCATAATCCTCTCGAATCCAACGCTCAATCTCGGCATACTCGGTATTGACGCAAAAGACCTTAGCCGAAGAATTGACCGAGGAATTCTCGTTGTCCTGGCGATACGACAACACGGCATCATGCAGGTAAACAGCCTTTTCGGCGCACGCGATCACCTTAAAGGCGAATGACGTGTCCTGAAAGGATGCCCCCGGAGTCGGCAGGAACGTAATGCCGTTGCGCTCAAGGAAATCGCGACGGTACACGGCCGACCAAATCGACGGCTTTTGCTTAAAGAACTGCGTCGTATCGCTCGGGTGCACTGGCTTGCCACAGTCCTTGGCTTTAAACATCTCGTGCAGCGAACGGCGCTCCTCGGGCTTAGACCAGTAGAAATCAAAGTTCGCCTTCGCAAAGTCGGCATTATTGCTATCGGCGGCCGAGACAAGTTTTTCGAGTGCGTCGGACGCCATAAAGTCATCGGACTCCAAGATGCCAACGTACTTGCCACGCGCCATCTCCAGACCGTGGTTCATCGAGTCGCCGTAGCCGCTGTTGGCCTTGTCGATCATCTTGACGCGCCCATCGCGCTCCATATACTCGCGGATAATCGCCGGCGAGTTGTCGGTCGACCCGTCGTTAATGCAGATGATCTCGATGTCCTTGAGCGTCTGCGCCAGGGCGGAATCGAGGCACTCGCGCAGGTAGCGCTGAACATTGTAAATGGGAATAAGCAGCGACAGAACAGGGCTGCCAGAGGCGTTAGTAGACAAATGTGCTCCTTAGGAAATACCTGTCGTTTCATGGTATCAAAGGGCCAGCGCGCCAGCGGGCGTTTATATAATCTATGGAGCCTCTTGCGGGCAAAGCAGCCCCACGTCATGCGGCGGGCCCATGGCAGGTTCCTGCGTTTTATTCAAAGCTTGCCGCTAAGGTGCGCCGAGCCTTTACAATAGGACAGTCCCAAGGACGTATTCGATAGCTTCCGTGCAGCGCATGCGCGCCGCGCGTGAAAGGATATATTGCCCCATGCCTTCAACCCTTCCCGCTCCCATCGATAAGCTCGCCATCGTCGTCGTTACGTACAAGCGCCAGGAACTCCTGGCCAACTTGTTCGACTCCATGACCGAGCTCACGGCCGCGCCCTGGCGCATCGTGATTGTCGATAACGAGAATTCGCGCGAGACCGAGGCCATGTGCGCCGCATTCAACGAGCGCCTGGCCAACCTGTGGGGCATCGACACCGAGCAGCTCGACGCGCAGGGCGGCACCGACCGTGTCATCTACGCCCCGCAGCTCGAAAACGGCGGCGGTGCGGGCGGCTTCTCCGCCGGCACCAAATGCGCCTACGACCTGGGCGCCCAGTGGTTCTGGGTGATGGACGACGACGTGCTCGTCATCCCCGAAGGCATCGAGCGTCTTGCCAAGTGGACCGACCGCTACGATGTCATCCAGGGTTCGCGCCTGGACTTTGACGGCGGCGCCTTCTTTTGGCAATACCAACTCATCCTTTCACTCGGCATTCCCAACCCTGTCGCCAAGTGGGACCTGGGACCCGAGGGCTACCGCGCCATGAACCAGCTATGCTTTGAGGGCGGCATGTTCTCGCGCCGCGTGGTCGACAAGATCGGCCTGCCCGATGCGCGATTCTTCATCTACGGCGACGATGCCTGCTATGGTTACGTGGCCAGCCAGCACTTCCCCGCCGCCGTTGTGGCCGACCTGGTGCTCAAGCGCGCCCGCGCCGTCTCTAACTGGGATATCGCCGGCAAGCGCCAGCTCAACTCCACGAGCGACACCAACCGTTACTACATCATGCGCAACCGCGGTTATCTGGCACGCTACATGCAGATCTACGGCGACTACCACCCTATGCTGTTCCGTCTGGGCAACGCCGCGACCTTCTGCAAGGAATTCATTCGCCTGGCCGCGGTCGACAAGTGCTTTAAGACCGGCATTCCGGCGCTGCGCCGAGGTATGAAGGACGCCCGCAAGATCATCAAGGATCCCAACTGGAAGCCCATGCCGCCCCTGAAGGACGCGGAGTAACGGAAGCCGGAAACACCTCGGCGCTTAAAGCAGCTGGCACACCGTAGCCACATGCTGCCCATCAAAACCGAACCCCCAGCGCATGCGACCCACGCCGGGGCGCGGTACACGGATTTCGTCGATGCCGCCGCGCTCTATGTCGAGTAGCGACTGCACGGCCAGCAATTCCAGGCCCAGCGCATCCACACCGGGGTCATACATCAAGTTAATCGTTATCAGCGGGCGCTCGTCCAGCATGCCAATCGTGTCTGCTACGGCGAACACAGCACCCGTAGGGAAAACCTGGATGTCCCAGCGACCCGCGCCACACTTTCGCCTCGAGGCAGGATTGGCATAGCCCGGCAAGCCAAAGCAGAGCCCCTGCAAGAGCAGATGATATGGCAGCGGCGTATCTAGGTCGGTCTCACCGATTCCCGCATCACCCAGGATGCGGCTTAGCGCCCGCCTCACCGCATCCTCATCCCCACGGCACAGCCCGTCGCGAAACGCATCGACGTCTCGAATGTCTTCGGCAGCGCACTCAAACCACTCAACAATCACTAGACGCAAGGCCTGTCGAAGCTCGTTATTGGGCAATCGCAAAGCATGGAGGCGATCGCCATACTCTGGCTCCTCAGTCATATCCGTCGTGAGAAAACCGGACAGATACAGCGCTGTCCACATGCCATCGTCAGGCGAGACATCTGGCTCTGCAGTGCCCAAACAAAGCGGGACCTCAGCGCACCCATGGGCCTCGAGCAAATCAAAGAAGACCGAAAGGCGGTCGAGATTCCACCCGGCAACTACCCTACTCAGGCAATCGGCATATCCATACAGATCGGCACGCACGGGCGCCGTGCAGCCTCGGTCCAGAAAACCGATCACACGCGCTGGACTCGAGCAATAGGCCCTACCAAACCGATATCCCTCGAGCCATTCACGCGCATCATCCAGGTATTCCTCGCGCCCAACATGATTCAACAGAGCCTGGACCTCGGCATCCGAAAAGCCGAAACAACGGTCACACCAGGTCGAAAGCGGCGCCGTCAGACAATACGAGCAGCCATGCAAAGAAAGCGCCGCTTCGGCAGGGCCGGGATACTCCCCCATCAAACACGTCAGCCGCAACGAATCGTGCGCAGTGGCAATGGCGTCGAACAGTACGCGATCGAATAGCCCTGCCGGATCGGCGTCGGAAGCGTCCCTCGCGCTCGCACGGCGAGACCACGCCGCATCGTACCCATCAACGAGCAATACAACCTGCTCATCGCAGGCCATCTCCAGCAGCTCAATGAGCACACCGAGCACCGAGTCAACCTCGTCCGCGCTCGCCACGCCACGCGCGACGTGTTCGATGTGACGCACCTTATCTCGAGCTAAATCCGGAGCCTCCAAGAGCGCCAACAAGCGAGCGCACTCGCCCGAAAGGGCATCGCGCACGACGCCGGCAACAGCGGGGCCACGCCTCGCAGCGCCAGAAAAGTCCAGCGATATCACCGGATAGCAAGCGTACTCATCCCGATAGCGCCCGCCGTCTGCATCCCAAATCTGAGCATCGGCAAACAAACGCTGGCCAGAGCGACCGACCGCTGGACGCTCCAGAAAAGCCCTGAGCATCGACAAGTTCATGCTCTTGCCAAAACCCTCGGGTCGACAGCACACCACAACGGACGCGTCGCAGTCCAACACATCGGCAATAAACATGGTCTTGTCAACCAGCATGCAGCAACCAAGGGCCTCCGCATAGTCGTGCATGCCAATGGGCAAAACCGCATCGTTGGCACAGCCGATCAAACGCACGCCAAAGCCGGCATCACAACCATTATTCGCCTGTTCAGACACCAAAACGTTCCCCCTAAATCGCAACACGACGCCAATTGTAATGACCGCATCGCATGTACCGATGTCACCGCGCAAACATATCGGGCAACGGTAGCAACAAGAGGCGTGAGGGGGCACAACTAATCGTTGCACAACAAAACGGGGCCCGACGCATTCGCACCGGACCCCGTCCCGACTCTTTAGTTATCTGGCAACCGAGAGGCTACTCCTCCGAGCCGTCCTCCCCAGCAGCCTTCTTCTGCTGATCGAGCTTATGCTTACCGCTCACGATGGACGTAGCGCCCAGCGTAGCCAAGCTCGCACTGGCAAGGCTCGCCATCACGATCAAGTCGCCCGTCTTGGGCATATTGCCGCCAGATGACTTGGTCGTTGTAGTCGTCGTGGTTGTAGTGGTCACCGTCTTGGAGTCATTTTGCTCTTGGTTCTGGTTGTCGGTGTTGCCCTTACTGCTGTCCTCGCCCTGCTGCTTTCCGTCCTCGGTCTTGTCCTTGTTCTTGTCCTTCTCCTCAGATTCAGACTTCTTGTCCTCGTCCTTCTTCTGAGCGGACTTGTCGTCCTTCTCATCAGAGCTAGAACCCTTATCGGATTCAACCTTCTCGGAAGCCTTATCCTTGGAGTCGCCCTTTGCGGCTTCGGTCTTTTCCGTGGAAGCCTGATCAGAGTTGTCCTTGTTCTGGGCCGAGCCGTTATTGACGCCAGCCATCAGCGAAGAACCCAGCGTAGAACCAAGCTGCTCGGAGAAAGAAGGCTTCTTGTCCGGCGAAGCAACGGGAGCGTCCGGCACCTTATTCGAGTCGTCCTTGGAAGCATCGGAATCAGGGGTTGCGTCAGAGCCAGAGCCGTTGTTAGAGCCGGTGTCAACGGACGAATCGCTCGAGCCGGTGGATGAGTTAGAGGTGTCAGCGTCGGTCGAACCAGAAGCGTCGCTGTCCGTATTGCCGGCAGAGCTTGAAGACGAATCGCCCGCAGCAGAGCCGTTCGAATTGGAGCCGTTCGAGGTAGAGCCGTCGTTGGTAGTGCCACCAGCAGAGCCATTACCGTCAGCATCGGTCGAGGGCGCATCCATCCTGTCATCGTTGGCATCGTCACTCGAGTCGTCATTCGAATCAGGTGTCGGCGAGGGCGCCGGTGTGGGCTCGGGCTGCACGGGCGTCGCGGCGGCAGCCTCGTCCTCAGCGATATAAACCAAGCAGTCCTTTAGCTCATTCTTATAACGATTCTTCCAGCCCTCATGATACTGGGGCTGGCTCGAATACTTGGTCGCCACGTTATTGACCACGCTGTTGGAGAGCGCCGTCACAAACTCGCGGTCGGACATATCATTGGAAAGATTCGCCCAGCGGAAAAAGTCCCTGCAGCCACCGGTGCCGCACATGTTGGTAATGCTCCACACCATGCCCTTGACGCAATCGGCGCGGCCCGAAATATCAATACCCAGCCCGCTCTTGAGCCACGCCTCGGTCACCGCATAGTACGAGTTGTACGCATACGCATCTTGAAGTGCTGAGAACTCAACAGGATCGGTGTTGTACGCACCTTGGAAGGCATCCTGCGCGATATGGCCCAGCTCGGTGAGCTGGCCGTTCTCGTACATGACATTACTCGTGTTGGAAATCTCGCTGCCGCGATCAATCGCATCCTTGAGCATGCTGTATTTTTCGGGGTTGTAGTTGTAGGCCTGCTTCATAAACGGAATGAGCGACCAACGACGGTCGAACTGGTAATAACCCAGCGCGTTATAGCCGTCACCGTACGAAAAGCCCTGGTTGTAGTTGCCATGGCTCTCGTACTTGGTAAAGTACTTTATCTCGGGAGTCACGTTGACAAACGAAACGTCCTGGACCGACCTCAGCACGCCCGAGAAGGACTGCTGGGTGTAAAGGCCCTTATCGATATCGGTGGCATCCGAGGCAACGCCCGGCGTGGGCTCCTCGGCAGCGGCGGGCGCGGGCGCGGTAACGGCGCCAAACGAAAGCGCCAGCGTCAGGCCCGCGACAATAGCAGAATGCTTGGGCTGCATAAGATCCTCCCTGCATTGGTGTAGTTAAAGTTCAGTTTGCAAAGATAAAAATAAGTATTGCAGCTCGTCCACTGTTGCACAACAACCCCTCGGTAAACGGCAACAACGCTCCGCGAAATCTTAAGGAATTGCGCTCAACCTACAGCTTAATGTCAAAGTTGATTTCGGGGACGGCGGCCAGGTCGGCCAACGTCACGCCGTCAACGTACTTTTCAATCACGTCGTCCAGCCCGCGCCAGAACTTGACGGTCGAGCAAAGGTCGCTGCGGGTACAACTGTTGTCGATGCCGTCGCACGCCACCGGAGCCGTGCTACCCTCAACGGCACGCAGGATGTCGCCGGCACGCACCTCAGCCGGGTCCTTCGCCATCATATAGCCGCCGCCCTTGCCGCGCACGCTCTTAAGCAGGCCCGCCTTCATAAGCGGACGAACCAGCTGCTCCAAATACTTTTGTGAGATATGCTCGCGGTCGGCAACCTCGCGCAGGGCAATCTTGCCCTCGGCGTCGCCCAGCGCCGCGATATAGATCATCAGTCGGAGGGCATAGCGGCCCTTGGAAGAAATGAGCATACCTACCCTCCCATCGCATCTGGGACAACATCACCAGCTTTGTTTGTCCCAAATCTTAAGTAAATGGGACAAACACAACAGGTTATTTTGTCCCAGAATTTGAAAAGTCGAGTGGATTAGTCGGGTTTTCCCTTGACTAACGCCGAACCCATAGTAACTTTATTCCGAGAAGATTCCTAGGGTTTAGTACACCTATGAGTACACCATATACAGAGAGGGACAGCATGAGCGCAAATCCGCTGCTTTCCATCGAAGGTCTGACCGCCTCCGTGGACGAGAAGACCATCCTCCACAACGTCAACCTCAACGTCGCCGCCGGCGAGACCCACGTGTTGATGGGTCCCAACGGCGCCGGCAAGTCCACCCTCGGCCACCTGGTCATGGGCGACCCCGTCTACACGGTCAACGACGGCCGTATCGTCTTTGACGGCCAGGACATCACCGAGCTCACCACCGACAAGCGCTCGCGCGCCGGCCTGTTCCTGAGCTTCCAAGCACCGGTCGAGATCCCCGGCGTGCCGCTGTCGAGCTTTTTGCGTGCCAGCATCGCCGGCCGCCCTGGCCTAGAGATGAAGGGCAAGGAGTTCCGCCGTCGCGTCAAAGAGCTCGCGGCCGAGCTCAACATGGACACCGCCTACCTCAACCGTGAGCTGGGCGTGGGCTTCTCGGGCGGCGAGAAAAAGAAGGTCGAGATGCTCCAGCTTCTGCTGCTGCAGCCCAAGCTCGCCATCCTAGACGAAACCGACTCGGGCCTGGACGTCGACGCTCTGTCCACCGTCAGCCACGGCATGGACGCCTACCGCAAGAGCTGCGACGGCTCCATGCTCATCATCACGCACAACACGCGCATCCTGGAGCACCTGGATGTCGACCGCGTCCACGTTATGGTCAAGGGTCACATCGTGCGCGAGGACAACGCCTCGCTCATCCCCTGGATCGACAAGAACGGCTTTGAGACCTTCGAGCGCGAGGCCGCCGAGCAGCGCGCCCAGGCCGAGGCCGCCGCTGCCGAGCAGCAGGCGTAAAGGGGCGACGCAATGACCAAGAACCGCACCGAGGTCGCGGACATCGACCGCAGCCTCTACGACTTCACCTATGGCGAGGAGGGATTCGAGCGCCTCGACGCCGGCATCACGCCCGACATCGTGCGCGAGATTAGCGCCAAGAAGGACGAGCCGCAGTGGATGCTCGACCTGCGCCTCAAGTCCCTCGAGATCTTCAACCGCTTCCCGGATCCGACGTGGGGCCCCTCCATCGAGGGCCTGGACATGGACAACATCGTCACCTACGTCAAGCCCAACACCGACCAAAAGCACGACTGGGAGTCGGTGCCTGACGACATCAAGAACACCTTTGAGCGCTTGGGCATCCCCGACGCTGAGCGTAGCTACCTGGCGGGCGTCGGCGCGCAGTACGACTCCGAGCTGGTCTACCACAACATGCAGGACACGGCATCCAAGATGGGCATCGTCTACTCCGGCATTGAGGAGGCCCTGCACGACCCGCAGTGGGAGCCGCTCATCCACGAGAAGTTTATGACGCTCATCCCGCCCACCGACCACAAGTTTGCGGCCCTGCACGGAGCCGTATGGTCGGGCGGCTCGTTTGTCTACGTACCCAAGGGCACCAAGTTGGACTTCCCGCTGCAGAGCTACTTCCGCCTTAACGCCAAGGGCGCCGGCCAGTTTGAGCACACGCTCATCATCGTCGAGGACGATGCCGACCTGCACTTCATTGAGGGTTGCTCTGCGCCCAAGTACAACGTGGCCAACCTCCACGCCGGCGCCGTCGAGCTCTTTGTGGGCAAGCGTGCGCACCTGCGCTACTCGACCATCGAGAACTGGTCCAAGAACATGTACAACCTCAACACCAAGCGTGCGCGCGTGGACGAGGACGGCGACATCGAGTGGATCAGCGGCTCCTTCGGCAGCCACGTGGGCTACCTCTACCCCATGAGCGTGCTCAACGGCCGTCGCGCCCGCTCGAGCTTTACCGGCATCACCTTTGCCGGCGCCGGGCAGAACCTCGACACCGGCTGCAAGGTCGTGCTCAACGCGCCCGAGACCTCGGCAACCGTCGAAACCAAGGGCATCTCCAAGAGTGGCGGCATCCAGACCTTCCGCAGCTCCATCGTGGCCACGCCCAAGGCAGAGGGTTCCAAGGCAACCGTGAGCTGCCAGTCGCTGATGCTCGACGACCAAAGCCGCTCCGACACTATTCCCGCCATGGACATCCGCGCCAAAAACGTCGACATCGGCCACGAGGCCACCATCGGCCGCATCGGCGACGACAAGGTGTTCTACCTGATGAGCCGCGGTATCTCGGAAGAAGAGGCCCGTACTATGATCGTCAACGGCTTTGCCAACCCGGTCTCCAAGGAGCTGCCGCTGGAGTACGCCGTCGAGATGAACAACCTGATCAAGCTCGAGATGGAAGGAGCGATCGGATAATGAAGCAGACCACCAACACCGCTGCTACCACGCTCGAGCAGGTTAATGCGATGCCTGCGGCGACTTGGGGTTGGCTCAAGATGAACCAGACCAAGCTTGAGCTTTCGGACGAGCTTGCCGCCGCTCCCACCGAGGCCGTTGAGGTCGAGGGCTTGGACGAGCAGTTTGCCGGCACGGCCGACGCGTTCGACGCTGCCATGGACACCATGGCCGAGCGCTTCCCCGAGCGCCGCGCCTCCGCCCCCGGTGATGCCGCCGACCGCGCCCGCATCACGCCCGAGACCGAGCTTGACGTGCCCGCCACCTCCATCTACCAGGCCGGTGCCATCAAGCTGGAGGAGGAGCTCTCCCCCGCCGAGGCCTTCGAAACCGGCATGGGCGAGGCTGCCTACGCCTACTTGGCCGAGCACGCCACCAAGCACATCGTCATCGATGTGCCCACATACAAGCACGCCACGGTTACCGTGCACGTGAGCGGTGTCGATGCCGCCGCGGCCATCGCCGCCGTCGACGTCGTCGCTCGTCCCCAGTCGACGCTCGATCTGCAGATCGCCCTAGACTCCCCCGTTACCGGCGAGGGCGTCGTGGGATCCGTGCTACGCGTGTGTGCCCACGAGTACGCCACCGTCAACGTGACCTGCACGCAGACGCTCGACGATAGCTGGATCGCGCTCGACGACACCGGTCTATTCCTAGACGAGGGCGCGCGCGTCAACGTGCAGCACACCGTCCTGGGTGCCGGTGCCAGCGCCACCGGCCTCGCCGGCGACCTGTTGGGCGATACCGCCAAGGTCACCATCGATACTGACTACCTGGGCGCCCGAGAGCAGGTGCACGACTTTAACTACGAGCTGCGCCACCGCGGTCGTAAGACCGAGTGCGAGATCGACGCCAACGGCGTGCTGACCGGCACGTCCAAGAAGGTCTACCGCGGCACCATCGACCTCGTGCACGGCTGCAAGGGCGCAACCGGCACCGAGCGCGAGACCGTGCTGCTCGCCAACAAGGGCGTCGACAACAAAACCGTCCCCGTCATCCTCTGCGACGAGGACGACGTCGCCGGCAACCACGGCGCCACCATCGGTCACGTCCGCGACGAGCAGCTGTTCTACCTCGCCTGCCGCGGCCTTGACCAAAATGCCGCCGAGGACCTGTTCATCCGCGCCAAGCTGGAGGACGCCGCGCTTTCCGCCACCGACGAGCGCACCCGCGCCGCCGTCGTCCGCCTGGGCAACAACCTGATCGACAACTTTGAAGAGGAGCTCGCATGATCGACACCGAGCACGTTAAATGCGATACCTGTACCGCACCGGAGCCTATGGAGCTCGACGCCAGCGACGAGGCCTCGCGCGGCTGGCCTACCGTCGACATCGAGACCAATCCCTACAAGGCACAGTTCCCGCTGTTCCAGCAGCACCCTGAGATCGCCTTCCTCGATAGTGCCGCCACCGCGCAGCGCCCTGCCTGCGTGCTCGACGCCGAGCGCGACTTCTATCAGCGCATGAACGCCAACCCCCTGCGTGGCCTGTACTCGCTGTCCGTCGAGGCCACTGAGGCCATCGCGAAGGTCCGCCAGCAGATCGCCGACCTCATCGGCGCTCCCCAGGCCAACGAGGTCGTCTTCACCCGCAACACGAGCGAGTCGCTCAACCTGGTCGCCAAGAGCTTTGCGCCCACGGTGCTCGAGCCCGGTGACGAGGTCGTCATTTCCATCATGGAGCACCACTCCAACCTAATCCCGTGGCAGCAGGTCTGCCGCGAGACCGGCGCCAAGCTCGTCTACCTCTACCCCACCAAGACCGGCCAGCTCACGACCGAGGAGGTTCTTGCCAAGGTTGGTCCCAAAACCAAGATTCTGGCCGTGGGTCAGGTCTCTAACGTGCTGGGCGTCGAGAACCCGGTCAAGAACCTCGGCAAGCTCGTGCACAAGTACGGCGGCTACCTGGTCGTCGACGGTGCGCAGTCGCTGCCGCACATGCCGGTCGATGTGGCCGACCTGGGCGCCGACTTCTTTGCCTTTAGCGCGCACAAGGCCATGGGCCCCATGGGCATCGGCGTGCTGTGGGGAAAGATGGACCTGCTCAACGCCATGCCGCCCATGCTCACCGGCGGCGAAATGATCGATTCGGTCACCGAGCAGGACGCCGTCTGGGCGCCCGTCCCCGAGAAATTCGAGGCCGGCACGCAGGACGCCGCCGGCATCTTCGCCACGGGTGCGGCACTCGACTACCTGGTCAACACGGTGGGTTACGAGAACATCCAGGCCCGCGAGCAGGCACTCGTCCACTATCTGATGGGCGAACTCATGCAGCTCGACTTTGTCCAGATCATCGGCTCCATCTATTGGGACAACCACCACGGCGTTGTGAGCTTTAACGTCAAGGGCATCCACCCGCACGACGTCGCGAGCATCATGGACATGGACGGCGTCTGCATCCGCGCCGGCCACCACTGCGCGCAGCCGCTGCTCACCTGGCTGGGCGTCGAGAACCTTGCCTGCTGCCGCGCCAGCGTGGCCTTCTACAACGACAAGGCCGACATCGACAAGTTCATCGCCGGTCTGCATCACGTTTGGAGCACGTTCAATGGGTAATCTATACACCTCCACCACGTTTATGGAGCACAACTCGCACCCCGACTATAAGTACGAGATGGATGCCCCCACGCACGAGCACGACGGCATCAACCCCAGCTGCGGCGACGAGCTCACCTTGCAGCTGCGCGTCGAGAACGGCGTGATCGAGGAGGCCTCCTTTACCGGCCACGGCTGCGCCATCAGTCAGGCCAGTGCCGACATCATGGCCGACCTCATCACCGGCGAGACCGTCGAGGAAGCTCACCGCCTGGCAGAGCTCTTCCTCGCCATGATCCGCGGCGAGCAGCTCTCCGAGGAGGATCTGGAAGACCTGGATGAGGCCGCCCAGCTCCAGGACATCTCGCACATGCCCGCCCGCGTCAAGTGCGCCGAGCTCGCCTGGCGCACCCTCGACGGCATGCTCGAGGGACAAGCTAACCAGTAGCGTATGCTCCGAATCCAAGGTTTTTGATTGCCGAGCCGCCCGATACGGGCGGCTCTGTTTTTCCTAATGAGCACGAACACACAAAATCAGCGCGTCCGGCGCCCCGTCTGTCATTTACCACACAGCAGACGCGAACACGGGCGTTTTCCACAGCACCAAAGGCCTGCGGCAGGGCCCCGGACCCGCCAACCAAAACGCCAAGTCCCGTTCTGCTGAGCTCCGACTCGCTTCGCGCCTGCAGCAGAAGGGTCCCATAGGATGCGGCGTGCATTTTTGCGAGTATTCAGCACGCCAAGCTGTATGTATACGCATCGAAAGCGTTAATCAACGTCTCCAAGCGCATATATATTGTGTTTTAGAGCAAGCATCGCGGTCTCAGGGATCACATACATGCGCTTCGGAGGCGCATCGGAAGGCATAAATAGCTTCGGAACCCGTATGTTGCAAGATTGCGGCAGTGCCGACAGCACCACGATGCTGAAAACTCCGTTTTTTGCACGGCGCAGACGGGGGTAGGCACGGGCAAACCCGGACTGAGTTGTTATTTTATGCAAGATGACGATTGTTCTATGCATATTAAGAAGTGCAGTTACCGTACCAAGCTTTTGAACGCTGGTTGCGGCGTATGGACGACCCCAGCTGCGGTGAACAGGCGACCTTACATCACGTTTCCGCCAGCCCGCATCGCCGTTCGCGCGCGGGCGCGCACGATACGAGAGACGGTACTTTTGCCAATCCCGGTATACCGCTCAATCTGGCGCACCGTAAAGCCGGCATTGTTCAATCCAACAATAACGGTATCGCGCTGCGCCGGCGGTGCAGTTTTAACCCCATTGAGCGGAACCCCGAGGCTCTTCGCCATCTTGTCGGCAAAGGCGTGGCGTTCCCACTCTGTCTCTTTCATATCGCACAGCGCCGGCTCGCTACCGTCGGGCGTCGAAAGCGAATAGGCAGCAAAGCCCTCGGCAGAACCAAAAAGCTCAAGCACGCAAGAAGGATCAGAAAATCCCCTCGCGACATCAGCCGCGTCACCGTCGTAAGCGCACAAATGCTCCGCAAAGCTGCTCCAGGGATATCGTTCGATTAGGCTAACGCCCGCCTCCTGCGGATCGGCGTGTACGGAGCGAATAGCCTCCATCACCTGCCAGTCGGTATCGAGCGAGCGCCGGTCAAAACGGTTCTGGAACAGATGACCCGTGCGCCCCGTGCGTTTATTGAACCGCCGCGCGTACGTCAAAAGCAGCCGGTGCATCGCCGCGCTCATCCTGTCCTCGTAATCTGAAAGCACCAAATGCACGTGATTGCCCATAAGGCACCAAGCGATAACCGTCACGCCCTCCTCGCGGCAGCACTCGCGCATCAGCTCCAAAAACTCCCACCGGTCTTCATCGCCCTCAAAGATGAGCTGCTTGCCCGTACCGCGGGCACAGACATGGTAAAAGCCGGTAACCGTTCTCCAAACGCGCTGCATGGCGCTCCCTTCGCCGGGATCTGCTTGCCATCCAATACAGCATGATTGAAGCGTGCCATCAAAACATTCACGCAAAACAATACACTCGCGCGGCCAAAGGCAGTAAACAGGCGGC
This sequence comes from uncultured Collinsella sp., assembly GCA_902491055.1. GTDB lineage: Bacteria > Actinomycetota > Coriobacteriia > Coriobacteriales > Coriobacteriaceae > Collinsella. The sequence continues at coordinate 21,347 of CABUGI010000024.1, forward strand.
GAACGGCACCGTTGCAACAGGTCAACCCCTGCAACGCTTACAAGGGCTGACCAAAAGCTCGCCCAAAACGGACCCCCTCTACGGAAGTTCACGACCACAGAACATAGAGTTAAACCGTTTCAATTTAAACTTCCGGACTTCTCGCTACGAAAACTGAGCCGTTCGCCGAATATTCCGTGCATTTCGCGGTATTATAGGGGCTGCATGTCATGTCCCTTTCGAAGGGTCGCCCGGCAATCGCCAGCCACGACCCCCAGACGGGACGCCAACACGATAGAGAGGAGAGGCATGCAGTACTCACAGGAAGTGGAGAACATGTGCCCCGTTGCCAAGGGTGCATACCACGGCCCCGCACCCATCCCCGAGGAGGGCAAGTGGGTCCAGGCTAAGGAGATTTCTGACATCTCCGGTCTTACGCACGGTGTGGGTTGGTGCGCACCTCAGCAGGGCGCCTGCAAGCTCACGCTGAACGTCAAGGACGGCATCATCGAGGAGGCCCTCGTTGAGACCATCGGCTGCTCGGGCATGACCCACTCTGCCGCCATGGCTTCCGAGATCCTTCCCGGCAAGACCATCCTCGAGGCCCTTAACACCGACCTCGTCTGCGACGCCATCAACGTTGCTATGCGCGAGATCTTCCTGCAGATCGTTTACGGCCGCAGCCAGACCGCGTTCTCCGAGGGCGGCCTGCCCGTGGGCGCCTCCCTCGACGACCTCGGCAAGGGCCTTCGCTCTCAGGTCGGTACCATGTTCGGCACCAAGGCCAAGGGCGCTCGTTACCTCGAGCTCGCTCAGGGCTACGTCACCCGCATGGCTCTCAACGACAAGAACGAGATCATCGCGTTCGAGTTCCTGAACCTCGGTAAGTTCACCGACGCCGTCAAGGCCGGCAAGACCCCCGAGGAGGCCATCGCTGGCGCTATGGGCCACTATGGTCAGTGGGAGAACGCTGCCAAGTACATCGACCCGCGCACCGACGAGGAGACTCACTCCGTCGCCAGCGTGTTCCCGGTTCACGAGTAGAAAGGGAGGGAAATAACTATGACTGTTACGTTCGAAGGTTACGAGCGCCGCGCTGACAAGATCAACAAGTGCCTCGCCGACAACGGCATCGCCTCCCTCGAGGAAGCTCTGCAGATCTGCACCGACAAGGGCTTCAACCCGCGTGAGATCGTCAACAACACCCAGTCCATCGCCTTCCAGAACGCTGAGTGGGCCTACACCCTCGGCTGCGCTCTCGCCGTCAAGCGCGAGGCCAAAACCGCTTCTGAGGCTGCTGCCATCATCGGCGAGGGCATCCAGGCCTTCACCGTTCCCGGCTCCGTCGCCGAGGACCGCAAGGTCGGTCTGGGCCACGGCAACCTGGGCGCTATGCTGCTCTCCGACGACACCGAGTGCTTCGCCTTCCTGGCTGGCCACGAGTCCTTCGCTGCCGCTGAGGGCGCTATCGGCCTGGCTCTGAACGCCAACAAGGCTCGCAAGAAGCCGCTGCGCGTCATCCTCAACGGTCTGGGCAAGGACGCTGCTCAGATCATCGCCCGCATCAACGGCTTCACCTATGTGAAGACCCAGTTCGACTACTACACGGGCGAGCTCAAGGTCGTCGAGACCATCCCCTACTCCGATGGTCCCCGCGCTGCCGTTAACTGCTACGGCTCCGACGACGTCCGCGAGGGCGTTGCCATCATGTGGCACGAGAACGTCGACATCTCGATCACCGGTAACTCCACCAACCCCACGCGCTTCCAGCACCCCGTCGCTGGCACCTACAAGAAGGAGCGCATCGAGGCTGGCAAGAAGTACTTCTCCGTCGCTTCTGGTGGCGGCACTGGCCGTACCCTGCACCCGGACAACATGGGCGCCGGCCCTGCCTCTTACGGCATGACCGACACCATGGGCCGTATGCACTCCGACGCCCAGTTCGCCGGTT
>CABUGI010000025.1 GCA_902491055.1 uncultured Collinsella sp.
CGACACCCGCTTTAGGAGAGCGGTGCTCTATCCCCTGAGCTACGGAGGCATGTTGTACTAGTGTAGCAGATTTACTGCATCGCCATACACCCCATGACCAGACTTCAAAGTTGCGGTGGAATAGTTCCTGCCTAAAGCATCTAAAGCCACATTTAAGAACTATTCCACCGCAACTTATGAGGGGCTAGTTGCCTTTGTGGAAGAGGCTTTTGATGACGGAAGGGATGCTCTTGGCGCCCTTGGCGGTCACATCAATAAAGTCGGGCGAACGCACGAGCTTATCCTCGCCGACGTACTTGCGGACCGCACGAAGCGTCTCTTTGTCGTCGCGCGTCGAAAACGTAAAGTGACCGTTGTCCTTGGTGAAGATGGCAAAACGCGTAATCTTCTTGGTGCCGCGCAAAACCTCGGCGGCAATATAGTCGACCTCGTCCCACGGGATTTGAATATAATCCTCGGGATTGCGCTCGTTATAGTACTCAAACGCCTTATTGCCCACCATTACGTTACCGTGACTGGTAAGCCCCATCAGGCAGGTTGCCGGCGTTGCCAGATCGACCGTGCTGTTCTGAGATTGCGCCATACGCGCCTCGCCCTCCAATAAAAAACAATCGGACCGCATCCAGTGTACCCACCGGGTGCGGTCCGTTTCAATGGCTCAAAAGCCCTTGCCTAGCAACTCTCGGTCTTAAGCCGAAGCGTGCTTACATGAAGCCGCAGACGCGACCGATGATGCCGACGGCGAAGAGAGCCAGGATGATGACGATCGGGCTGACCTTCTTCTTGAGGAGCTTGCAGACCAGCAGGGTCAGACACACAGCGGCAAGGCCGGGGATGAGCTGATCGAGGTTAGCCTGAAGCGTGGTGACCTTAACCTGATCAAGGGCGGTAGCACCGATGGAGTTGTACATCGTCAGCGCTTCCTTGACGCCCTCGGAGCCGGAGGGCAGGCTAGCCCAGTCGATAAAGGCGCCAGCAGACTGCGTGACCTTGGAGACGACCGGGGTGAAGGAGATGGACACCCAGCGCTCGACCAGGGCGCCGATGATGAACATACCCAGGATGGAAGCACCCTCGGTGACCTTGCCCATCAGACCGCCGGAGAGGTCCTTGGCGATGGAGGAGCCGACCTTGTAGCCAAACTCCTGCGTGTACCACAGGAAGGCGTAACGGATGATGTTCCACGCGAAGAAGAACAGCAGCGGACCGGCGATGCTGCCGGACAGGGCCATGGAAGCGCCCAGAGCGCCCAGAATCGGGCGAAGGGTGAACCAGAAGGCAGGGTCGCCGACGCCGGCGAGCGGGCCCATCATACCGACCTTGACGCCCTGGATGGCGACGTCGTCGATCGGAGCACCGTTGGCGCGCTCCTCCTCGAGGGCGAGGGTAACGCCAATGACGGGGGCGGAAACATAGGGGTGGGTGTTATAGAACTCCAGGTGGCGCTTAAGAGCGGCAATCTGGTCATCCTTGCTGGTGTAGAGCTTCTTGATCGCAGGGATCATTGCGAAGCACCAGCCGCCGTTCTGCATACGCTCGTAGTTCCACGAGCCCTGAAGGAACTGATGACGGAAGCAAACCTTCTTGCGGTCAGCCTTGGTGAGCTGAATCTTGTTCTCTGCCATATGTATCACTCCCCTCCTACTCGTAATCGTTCAGAATATCGCCGAGCGGGTCGCCGGAGCCACCGCCCATGCCGCCACCCTGCTTGGCCAGATCCTTAAGGCCAAGGTAGATGAGGGCAAGGGAGATACCGATGAGGCCAAGGGCGATCAGCGTGAGCTGAGGGATCGCAGCAAGGACAAAGCCGAGGATGAAGAACGGCCAGGTCTCCTTGGTGGCCATCATGTTGATGACCATGGCGTAACCGACGGAAGCGACCATGCCGCCGCCGACAGCCATGCCGCCGGACAGCCAGTCGGGCATAGCGTTAAGCGCGTTGGTAACTGCCTCGGCCGGGATGATGCACAGAAGCACTGCCGGGATGGCAATACGAAGGCCCTGCATAAGGATGGCAATGTACTGCCAACGCTCGATGCCGGCGAAGTCGCCCTTCTCGGCGCAGCCGTCCATGGCGTGAGCGATAGCGGTAGCCAGGGTACGGCAGATCATGGTCAGGAACAGACCAGCGACCGACAGCGGGACGGCGACGGCGATAGCGGCGGTAACGGCCTTCGACGGATCGGTAGCGCCGCCGTTGAGGGCGAGCACCATGATGATCGAAGAGGCGACCGAGGCCAGAGCGGCGTCAGGCGCGACGGCGGCGCCGACGTTAGCCCAGCCAAGGGCCATCATCTGGAGCGAACCGCCCAGGAGGATGCCCTCCTGAAGGTGACCGGTTACGAGACCGATAAGCGTGCATGCCACGAGCGGCTGATGGAACTGGAACTCATCCAGAATGCCTTCCATACCGGCAAGCAACGCGACAATCGCAACAAGCAGAATAGTGATTGCAGACATGTATCGGACCCTCCTTTACTATGCTTGAGCGGCCAGTTCGGCCTTAGCTTTCTTCAACATGGCGTCGAGATCCTCGGAGGAATCCGAAGGAACCTTGCGGACCTCGAACTTGACGCCCTTGGCCTTGAGGGCCTCGAGAGTCTTGACGTCGTCATCGCCCATAGCGACGGCGTTGGTGACGACGACCTTGCCCTTGGAGTGAGCCATGGAACCGATGTTGACTTCCTTGATGTCGACGCCGGCCTCGATGGCCTTGAGCAGATCCTGCGGGTTCTCGAAGAGCAACATGGCCTTGGTGTCACCAAAGCGCGTGTCCTTGACGACCTCGGCCATCTTCTTGATGGGAACGACGTTGGCATGGACTCCCGGAGGGGCAGCCTGCTCGATCATGGTCTTGCGGAGCTCGTCGTGAGCAACACCGTCGGAAACCACGATGATGCGGTTGGGGTTGATCTGCTTGGTCCACGTGGTGGCCACCTGACCATGGAGCAGACGGGTGTCGATACGGACGTGGGCAATCTTGATGTGCCCGTCGCCGATGACCGTTCCCGGAGGGATGGCGCCTGCAGGAGCAGCAGCGGCCGCAGCCGGCTTCTTCTCCTCGGGCTCCAGAGACTCGGGCTTGACGCGCACGCCAGCCTTAGCCTCAGTCACGAGATGTTTTGCGATCGCATGTGCAGTGTTCTTTGCGTCAAAGCGCTGCGAATATGCCTCGATGAGCATAGGCAGGTTGACACCGGTGACGATAGCCCAGGAATCGTGGCCCTCGATGAGTCCGCTGATCTGGTTGAACGGCGTGCCGCCCCACAGATCAACGAGGAAGAGCACCTGCTCCTGGTCCTCGAAGGAAGCGATTGCTTCCTCGACCTTGGCACGGAAGTCGTCGGGGCCCATGCTCGGCTCGAGCGAGACCACGGCTACAGACGGCTGATCGCCAAAGACCATCGAGCCCGTCTGCTTGATTCCAGCTGCCAAGTCCCCGTGGCTAGCAAGAACAATACTTACCATCACATAACCTCCTTTTTGTCTACGTATTTCCTACACGACATTAAGGAAGTATACCTGTTTGGTTTGTGGAATTATAGCTAAATTCGCAAAAGGTTGGTTTATTTGTTTAAACGTCTATGTTTGTTACAAATTGATTACGTTACCGCTTTTTGACTCATTACACGCCAAGGCGTCGCACATCAAGCCATGCATTTTACAGATACAAGCAGGCTGTTCATTAATATCGATTTTGACAAGCGCGAATGCGCTTGTACTGCCGCTATTTTGTTTAAACAGACATAACTTGACTATTAGCGTGACTTATGTTCTAGCGCAAGTAGTCATTGGGGACGTTCTTGTTTGACTAGTCGTTTAAGAACGTCCCCAACGACCAAGTTAGGCGATGTGGAGGGGGTTGGCGGCGTCGACGGCATCGGGGGCTTCAGAAGGGCCATCGGGGGCAGCGCCTGCCGGGTCCTCGTCGGGGGTCTCGATCTGCTTGATCATGACCTCCTGGCCCTGCAGCAGGTATGTCTCGCCGCTGCCGCAATGGGGGCAGGTCTTGCCGTGCTCGACCGTCGCGTAGTCGCAGCCGCACGCCTCGCAATGCGTCACGGCCTCGACAGGCTCCACAATAAGCTCCGCACCCTCGGTGATGGACTTTTTATCTGCCGCCCAGCGCCAAGCGTCGAGTAGCGGATCGGGAACAACGCCCGAGACCTCGCCCAGCAGCAGCGTCACGCTCGAAACGCGACGCACGCCATTGGCGCGCGCCACGTTCTCAACATCGCGAATGATGTGATACACAATCCCTAATTCATGCAAGGTAGAAACCTTTCCACAACGGTTGATGCGATGCAAACTCAAAGCAAGGGGACGGCGAAATCTAGTCTGCGCCGTCCCCCTACCCGCCATGGTTACCTATTTACGACCGAACTTGATTTTGATTGCACGCTTCAAAGCATACTTGCCGAGGCTTGGGAGCTTTTGCTCGTATTTGACCATCGTGGAGCACTCGGGGCGGTCGCGATCCAGATGGATGGCGTCGAACGCGCACTTGGTGGTGCACAGGCCGCAGCCGATGCACTTGTTGGGGTCGACGATCGAGGCGCCGCAACCCAGGCAACGGGCGGTCTCGGCGCGCACCTGCTCCTCGGTAAAGGTCTCGGCGTACTCGCTAAAGGGCGCAGCCTTCTCGCGCTCGCGGTCGACATGCGCCACCTCGCGGCTCGCGTTGTCGTAGCCCTCGAGCACAACGTCGTCGCGGTCGAGCGCGGTGTAGCGGCGCTGGTTGCGGCCGATGGTGAGCGTGGATCCCGGCTGCACAAAGCGATGGATGGAGACGGCGGCCTCGTGACCGGCGGCGATGGCATCGATGGCAAAGCTCGGACCGGTATAGACGTCACCGCCCACAAAGATGTCAGGCTCGGCGGTCTGGTAGGTCTGGGGATCGGCAAGGGCACCCTGGCCGCGGCCAAGCTCCACCTTGGAGCCAGCCAGCAGGTCGCCCCACACAATGGACTGGCCAATCGACATGACGACACGGTCGGCATCGACACGGCGCAGATCGTTCTCGTCGTACTCGGGCGCAAAACGGCCCTCGTCGTCAAAGACACGCGTGCAGCGCTTAAAGGTGATACCGCACACACGACCGGCCTCGTCCAAGTGAATCTCCTTGGGGCCCCAGCCGCAGCTGATGTGCGCGCCGTCCTCAACGGCCTCGCGACGTTCTTCCTCGCTGGCGGGCATCTGGGCCTCGCTCTCCAGGCAGAACATCTCAACGTGCTCAGAACCCAAACGGCAGGCGTTGCGGGCAACGTCGATGGCCACGTTGCCGCCGCCCACCACAATGGTGCGGCCGGACAGGGTATCAATCTTGCCGCTGTTAACCTCGCGAAGGAAGTCGACGGCCACGGTCACGTCCTCGGCATCCTCACCCGGAATGCCGGCAAGGCGGCCGCCCTGGCAGCCAATGGCAACGTAGAAGGCCTTGAAGCCCTGCACGCGCAGCTCGTCGAGCGTCACGTCTCGACCGACCTCCACGCCATAGCGGAACTCGGCGCCCATCAGGCGAATGATCTCGACCTCGGCCTCGATAACGTCCTTCTCCAGCTTAAAGCTGGGAATACCGTAGGTGAGCATGCCGCCCGGGCGATCGTTCTTCTCGAATACGACGGGCTTGTAGCCCTTCTCGGCCAGGTAGAAAGCGCAGGACAGGCCGGCTGGGCCGGCACCGATAATGGCGATCTTCTGGTCGAAGCCGCCGGCACGCGTCGGGGTCACCACAGGCGGGACATAGCGGGTCGCGGCATCCAGATCGCGCTGGGCGATGAACTTCTTGACCTCGTCGATAGCCACGGCGGCGTCCACACGGCCGCGAGTGCAGGCATCCTCACAGCGGCGGTTGCACACACGGCCGCAGATAGCGGGCAGCGGGTTCTCGCGCTTGATGAGTGCCAGCGCCTCGTCATAGCGACCCTGCGCCGCGAGCTTCAAATAGCCCTGAACGGCGACATGCGCGGGGCAGGCCGTCTTGCAGGGAGCGGTGCCGGACTCGTGCGTCTCGATACGGTTATCGTTGCGGTAGTTGGGCGACCACTTGGTGTGGTCCCACTTGGTGGCATCGGGCAGCTCCTGGCGCGGATACTCGGGCGCCTGTCCGCCGGCCTTTTTGCTGCAGAGCTTCTGGCCGAGCTTGGCGGCACCGGCAGGGCACACCTCAACGCAGCGACCGCAGGCCACGCACTTGTCCTTCTCGACCTTGGCGACATAGGCCGAGCGCGACAGGTTGGGCGTGTTGAACAGCTGCGAGGTGCGCAGGGCATAGCACTCGTTGACGTTGCAGTTGCAGATGGCGAAGATCTTGTTCTCGCCATCGATATTGGTGATCTGGTGCACAAAGCCGTTGTCCTCGGCCTGGCGCAGGATGTCGTAAACCTCGTCGCGGGTCACGTAATGACCACGATCGGTCTCAACCACGTAGTCGGCCATATCGCCCACGGCGATGCACCAATCGGCCGGGTCGTCGGCGCAGCCCTCACCCATCACGCGACGGCTCGCGCGGCAGCTGCAGGTGCTAGCGGCATATTTGCCATCGTATTTGTCGAGCCAATGCTCGATATGCTCAATCGGTACCGAGGTGCTCGCGGCGTCGATAGCCTTCTCGACCGGAATGACATGCATGCCGATACCGGCGCCTCCGGGCGGCACCATCGGCGTGGCCTTCGACAGCGGTCCCTTGGACGCCTGCTCAAAGAACTTGGCATAGACCGGGTGCTCCTCGAGCTGGCTCACGCGCATGTTGAGGAACTCGGCGGAACCCGGCACCAGCATGGGCAGCACCCACTGCTTGGCGCGCTCGGGGTTTTCCCAGTTGTACTCGAGCAGACCCGTGTAGCTCATGTCGTCGAGCATCTTCTCGATATCGGCTTCGGGCATGCCGGTGAGCTTGACCATCTCGGGCAGCGTATAGGGACGGCGCATCTTCATCTTGCAGAGCACTTCGGCCTGCTTGTCAGTTGCGGCCTCGGCAAACGACCAGTACTCGTAGCCCAGCAGCTCGTCGCGATGCAGCAGACGGTTGGTGCAGTGCTCGCACAGCTTGACGATGGCCTCACGCGGATGCTCCGGCAGCGGCGGCACGAACTCCGAACCGATGTCGGGCTCGGTGTAGCTAATCCCCGGTCCGTTGAGAATCATGGTTGTCCCTTCTCTTGCCACAGCCCGGCGAGACCGCGGCGCCCCTCTTTTTTGCAGGCCGGGCATGCCCCATGCCGTTCACCCGCCATTGTTGACATTGTGTCAAAAATAGTATTGACGAACCGTCAACAATATTCAAGACTGTTAGGCGAACGGTCAGGCAAAAGAGGATGAAAGGCGGCAAAACATGAGCAACAACACAGCAGATACCTCTGTGGTCGATGCCGTCCCCGCATCCGATAGCGCGGCAAAGCGCTTGACGGGCGACGAACGCCGTCGCGAGATCCTCGCCGCCGTGCGCACCGTGAGCTCTGAGCTAGGCGTGTCGCATCTATCCGTCTCGGCCGTGACCAAGCGAGCCGGCTGCACGCGCTCATTGTTCTACCACTACTTTGCCGACATGGACGCCGCTGTCACCGCCGTCATGGACGAGGCGATCGACGGTTTTATCTCCGAGCTCGAGCAGTGGAATGCCAACCGCACCGTCGGTGATATCGAGGGCGCACTCGACACCGTCGCCCCGCTCTTTAAGCGCCTGGTCGTCAGCGGCCACGAGCTGCCGAGTACGCTCACCTCAAGCAGCGACGCGCTCTACGGCGGCTTTTTGCACAACGTGGTCCAGCGTGTGGCGCAGTATATCTGCGACACCACCGTGGTGGATTTTGCCGCCCATCATGAGCTACGCATCGACCATGTCTACGAGACGTTCTACACCCTCATCATGGGGTTGTTGATGTATATCCGCACGCACCCCGATGTGCCCGACGAGACGGTCAAGGAAATCATCGCCTCGACACTCCACATCGAGGGCTATACCGCCAAGTATCCGGAGCGCAAGCCCCAGAACTGACGACATTTGGCCAAACTGCCCGCGATCAGAAGAGGGGCCGCGGGCGTGTGAAAGGAGAGCAGCATGCTGTTCGATGTTTGGGGTAGCGATACCCTTATCCACTGGGCCGGCTGGGCCATGGTCTTTATTGGCCTCATCGTGCTCAACGAGGTCGGCCGCCGCACTAAGCTGGGCGCGGCAATCATCTTTGGCGTGGCTCCGCTGGCCATGACCATCTACTGCGTCGCCATCGCCGTGGGCGTTTCGCAGGGTGCCGAGTGGGCGCTCACCAACCCCACCCATGTGTACCAGAACAGCTGGTTCCACTACGCCAAGGTATACGCTGCGCTGGCCGGTTGCTGGGGCTTCATTGCCATTAAGTACCAGTGGGGAAAGATCGGCAAGGCGCATTGGTTCCGTGCGTGGCCGTTTGTGATCGTCGCCATCAACATCATGATCGCCGTCGTGTCCGACTTTGAGAGCGCCTACCACTTCTTTGTCCTGGGCCAGTCCACTTGGGTCACCTCCGAGGGCGCCACGCAGCTGGCCGGCTGGAACAACGTGTTCAACGGCATCGCCGGTATCATCAACATCTTCTGCATGACCGGTTGGTGGAGCGTCTACGCCTCCGAGGATCAGACCGACATGCTGTGGCCCGATATGACCTGGGTCTACATTATCGCCTACGATATCTGGAACTTCTGCTACACCTACAACTGCCTGCCCACCCACTCCTGGTTCTGCGGCTTTGCGCTGCTGCTGGCGCCCACCGTCGCCGCCTTTATCTGGAACAAGGGTGGCTGGATTCAGAACCGCGCCTTTACGCTTGCTATTTGGTGTATGTTTGCCCAGGTGTTCCCGTACTTCCAGGAGGAGTCCATCTTTGTGACCCACTCCACGCTCGACCCCGGCGCCGCCACCGCGGTCTCGATCGCCGCGCTGATCGCCAACGTCGCCGCGATCATCTACATCGCCTACCGCGCCAAGAAGCTCGGTCGCAATCCCTACAAGCAGGATGTCTTTGAGGGCACCAGCGATTGGGAGAAGGCTACCGCTCGCCGCGCCAAGGTCGATTACGCGCACGCCGAGTAACATGCCCGGTGCAAACGCCGCTTGAATGTGAAGCCGCCTGGCCGACTCCGCGCAATGCAACGTATTGCATGCCCCCGGAAAGCGATTTGTTCGCTTTCCGGGGGCTTTTTGTTGTTATGCGCATCCACGCACATATTCAAAACCTCTCGCACAGATAAAATCAGATTTCCAATCGCCTGACAGCTCTATGTGACCCCAATTTTGGGTACATTGTTGTCCCGATATTGAGCTTGGGGGATGTATGAATGATGAGACGATGGGCCAAGAGGATGCGGCCCAAGATGCAGAAGCGTGTGCCGAAGCCCTGGAGAGCCTAGACCGGATTTCACTTGATGAGATTGCGTTTGACGATTCGGGCGTTGATGTGCAGGATGAGTCGGAAGCCGAGGCGCAGTCCGATGATCAGGATGCAGACGACGTTGAGCCTGCCGAAGATGAGGCAGATCACGAAGACACCGAATGCGAGGCCGACGACCAGCCCGAATCCGACACGAGCGAGGAAACCATCTTGCTCGACAGCTTGCCGGCCGAAGATTCGCTGACCCGCGAGCTTCCCGGCCTGGGCTCTGCGCCTGCCGTGGACGAGACCATCGCCATGGGCGATATCCCCCTACCGTCCGTTCCCTCAGCACGCGAGGCCGAGGTTCGCCATCGCAAGATGTCGCCCAAGCGCCGCAATCTGATGGTCGCCGGCATCGTGGCCGTCGCGCTCGTCGCCGGCGGCGCAGGCTATGCCGCCTGGAACGGATATCAGCAAGAGCAGGCTGCCATCACCGCCGCCAATGCCCACACGATGATGTCGGTGCAGATTGGCGTGCATGCCGCGGGCCTCGACTGTTCCGCCGGCTCCAAGATTCCCGTACAGGTGAGCGGTCAGGACGCTGATGGCTCCTCCGTGAGCGAAACGCTCTATGTTGACGAGCACGGCCGCGGCATCAAACTGCTGCCCGGCGATTACACGCTCTCCATCGCTGCCTCCCCCATCGCGGCCGACGGCACCATCTATACCGTCCCGACCACCAAGACGCAGGTCACCGTTAAGAGCGATGGACAGGATTTAAGTGCCCAGGCCACCTTTAAGCTCAAGGTGCCTTCGGCCGACACGGTGACTGACGACCAGATCGATGCCGCCGCCAAGTATGCCGAGGAGGGCGGTGCGAGCTCCGCCGCGGCTGCCAAAGTGCTCCAGCAGGCAGCAACCGCGCGGCGCGACGCCGCCGTCAATGCCGTGAGCGCGCAAAAGGCACAGGCGTCCCGTGATGCTGACGCTCGCCACAAGGCAACCGACCTCTACCAGCTCGATATTCCCGTCGAGTGGTACGGCAAGGTCGCAACTTGGCAAAACGGAAGCACGCTATGCATCTATCTGGGCGACGACGCCAATACGCCGCTCGTGACGCTCGTCGCGGTGCGCGAGGGCGAGAGCTTTACGCCCGATGAAGGCGATACGGTTTTGGGCGCGGCCAATCTAGGCAACGGTTATACCGTCTACGCCAGCGGCCCCGTCTATCCGTACGTGGTGCCCCAGACCATCAACGGACGGACGCAGAACCCCGTGTCAACCTACCCCATGGACACGGCCATTGAGCTTGTCGAGCTTACGACCGGCAACCGCTATACGTATAGCCAGATCAAGAACGACCTGGTGGGTAAAGACGGCAAGGCCGATGGTGCCACTAAGCTCGAAACCGACTACCTCGCGCAGATCCTGCTGCCGAGTATCAAAGCCCAGGACTAGCCTGGCACAGCAAGGTGCTCCCCAACCGTGATGAAGGAACCAGGAGGTCCTGACCCCACAGGCCCATAGATGATTAGGCAAGGAGCCACTTCCATGCGGGCATAACGTGTACCACACCGTGCTCGCATGGAATATCGGTCTGTTCATCCATGGTAACGATTGCCGACTCGCCAAGATCGAACTGGGCCATCGAGGCATCAAGCGCGGCAATTTCGCGCTCGCGCGTTTTCTCACTTGCTATATCCGCGCTCACCTGAATCAGGCTATAAGCCCGCATGAGAAGTGCGTCCCCAGCAACAAAGTCCACCTCATGGCTTTTACGCTTCTCTTTGATCAGCAGACGGCAGACCGAGCCGGTCCTCACCGCGGGAGTCCTTCTTCTTAGCGCATTGAACACTGCGGTCTCGAGCCTCTGGCCCTGGTCCAATGCCGATGCGGGAGAGAATGCTCCAAACATCGCAGGATCGACAGCGTAGACCTTAGACGCAGACCGCATGTTATTTGCCAGTGAACGCGTGAACTCCGGCACAGAAAACAACAGGTAGGCGTCCTCATAATACTCAAGTAAGTCGCTGAGCGAATTACGACTGACGGGTATCTGCCTGCTCTTGAACTCGTTATACACTTTGTTCACCGACAGCTCTCGTCCCGAAGATGCCATACACCGCGTCAGGAACAGCGATGCCAGGCGAGGGTTCTTGACGTCGTAGCGTTCAACGACGTCCATGGCGACCGTTCGCGAAGCATATTCCTGTAGCAGCTGAATCGCGTCTGCGGGCGTCTGCCCAAGTGTCGCGATGAATCCCCCTCGTTCAAGATATCCGATCAGATGATGTCGAAGCAGCGCCGCATCGCTCGGGGAAAAGGTCACATCTGGCTCGGGAACGTTCCCCGTCTTATATCGAACGTATTCCGAAAAGCTCAATGGAAAAAGCTCTCGCACAAGAGAACGACCCCTGAACTCGCTCTTAAGTTCTGAGGACAGCATCTTAGAAGAAGATCCCGTCACATAGACGGTCGCTTTCTCCGTATCGACTACACGCCGCAGAAACGCACCCCATTCGGGAATTTCCTGGATCTCGTCAAAGAAAATATAAGCGCCCTCGGTTCGAGCAGCAGGATACAGCGCATAGAACGTGTCGAGCACGTCCGCCAGCAGCGATGGCTCATACGGGCGCAAGCGCTCATCCTCAAAATTGAAGTAAAGCATCCGGTCAAGCTCGACGCCCCGGCTCTGAAGCCGCCGCATCTCCTGATACAGGCGATACGTCTTTCCACAACGGCGGGCCCCCACAATCACATTTACGATGTTGTCGCGCTTTGGCTCCTGTTGATTTCCTAGATCAAGGTCTCGCTCAAAGACCCGCGGAACCCCCTGCTGTTCAAAGTCCTTTATTTTCCGGGCGACCAAGTCGTTGAATGCCATAATTCTCCAATCTTGCTCTCTAGCTAATCAAAATTATACCTATTCTTGATTAATTGAAGAGCAAGATTGTGTCTTACTTGATTAACACTTAGGCAAGTTTTTTCACTATTACTGCTCGAAGGATGCCGAGTGGCTGAGAGGACAACCAAGCTCGAATGCGACTCCCTGGACAGTCGATTTGGGACGGGACTTTTTTGACTACCCGTCCCAGAAAATCATCGCCAAATTAGCTACTTGATGCAACTAGCGCCAGGGGTCGGCTTCGAACAGCGGCTCGCGCTCGGGGCGGCGATCGCTGTAGGGATCGTAGCCGTCATCGTCCTCGTTCTCGGCACGGATGCAGGGGTCGCACGGCTTGGGCGCCGGTTTCGGCGCGGGCCTTGGTGCGGCGGACGCTATCTCAGCCGCCGGTGCGTTCGTCTTGTTCTCGTCTTTCATCTGCATAGCTCCTTGCATCGCATCCGTTCAACATTATCGATTGTCGCACGAAAAAGGGCGGCGGACCCAATTGGATCCGCCGCCCTTGGCGTTTAGAGACGGCTGGCAGATTTTAAGGCATGTCCCATAAATCTATTCGGCGTCGGGGACCTCATAGGTGGCCGCCGGCGTGTTGTCGCACACGACGGTAAAGCCACCGTCCTTGTCGGCATCGACCGTCACCTGATCGCCCTCGCGCACCGTGCCGTCGATGATAGCGGCGGCGATGGCATCCACGACCTCGCGCTGAACCAGACGCTTGAGCGGACGGGCGCCAAAGACCGGGTCCAGGCCGCCCACGGCGAGCATCTGCTTGGCCGCCGGGGTGATGGCAAGCGTCATGCGCTCCTTGGCCAGACGCGCGCGGACGTCGGCGAGCTGGATGTCGACGATCTTCTCGATCTGCGCCATACCGAGCGGATGGAACACCACGATATCGTCGATACGGTTGAGGAACTCGGGGCGGAAGGTCTGAGCCATGGCCGCGTCGACCTGATGGCGCATCTCCTCCTCGTCCTTGCCGGAAAGCTCGGCGATAGCCTTGGAACCCACGTTAGACGTCATGATGATGATCGTGTTCTTGAAGGACACCTGACGACCCTGGCCATCGGTCAGACGGCCGTCGTCGAGCACCTGCAACAGCACGTTGAAGACATCAGGATGAGCCTTCTCCATCTCGTCGAGCAAGATTACGGAGTACGGGCGACGGCGCACGGCCTCGGTGAGCTGGCCGCCCTCGTCGTAGCCCACGTATCCCGGGGGCGCACCGATCAGACGCTGGACGCTGAACTTCTCCATGTATTCGGACATGTCGATACGCACGAGCGCGCGCTCGTCATCGAACAGGCACTCGGCCAGCGCCTTGGCGAGCTCGGTCTTGCCTACACCGGTGGGGCCCAGGAAGAAGAAGCTGCCGATGGGCTTGTCCGGATCGGAGAGACCCGCACGGCTGCGGCGCACGGCCGCGGCAACGGCGGAGACGGCCTCGTCCTGACCGATGACGCGCTTATGCAGCTCGCCCTCCAGGCCCTTGAGCTTGTCGAGCTCGCCCTGCATCATCTTGGACACGGGCACGCCGGTCCAGGCGCTCACGACCTCGGCGATCTCATCGGAGGTCACCTGTTCGTTGAGGCCCTCACCGTCCTGCTGCTTTTGTGCCTCGAGCGCGGCCTCGGAATCCTGAATCTGCTGCTGCAGGCCCGGAATCACGGAGAAGCGCAGCTCGGACGCACGGCCCAGATCGCCGTTGCGCGTCGCGCGCTCCTCCTCGCTCTTGGCCTCGTCGAGCTGCCCCTTGAGCTCCTGCACGTGGTCGATGGCGTTCTTCTGGTTGAGCCAGCCGGCCTTTTGCACGTTGAGCTTTTCCTGGACCTCGGCAATCTCTTGGCGCAGGGCCTCCAGACGCTCCTTGGAGGCGTCGTCGGTCTCCTTCATGAGCGCCTGCTCCTCGATCTGCAGCTGGGTGAGCTGACGCATGGTGGCGTCGATCTCGACTGGCATGCTGTCGAGCTCCATGCGCAGGCGGCTTGCGGCCTCATCGACCAAGTCGATGGCCTTGTCGGGCAGGAAGCGATCGGCAATGTAGCGATCGGAGAGGTCGGCGGCGGCCACGAGCGCGCTATCGGTGATGTGCACGCCGTGGAAGATCTCGTACTTTTCCTTGAGGCCACGCAGGATCGAGATGGTGTCCTCGACGGTGGGCTCGCTCACCATCACGGTCTGGAAACGACGGGCGAGCGCCGCGTCCTTCTCAATGTACTTGCGGTACTCGTCGAGCGTGGTCGCGCCGATCGCGTGCAAGTCGCCACGGGCAAGCGCCGGCTTCAGGATGTTGCCGGCGTCCATGGAGCCCTCGGTGGCACCCGCGCCCACGATGGTGTGGAGCTCATCGATGAACAGGATGACCTTGCCCTCGGATTTTTGCACTTCTTTGAGCACGGCCTTCAAGCGGTCCTCGAACTCGCCGCGGTACTTGGCGCCAGCGACCAGCGCGCTCATGTCGAGCTCGATAAGGTCGCGGTCGCGCAGGGTGCTCGGCACGTCGCCGGCCACGATACGCTGGGCGATACCCTCGACGATGGCCGTCTTGCCGACGCCTGGCTCGCCTATGAGCACGGGGTTGTTCTTGGTGCGGCGGGACAGGACCTGAATAGTACGACGGATCTCGTCGGTACGGCCGATGACCGGGTCGAGCTTGCCGGCGCGGGCCAGATCGCAGATGTTGCGACCGTACTGCTCCAACGCCTCAAACTGAGTCTTGTCCTCGGCAGACGTCACGCGGTCATCGCCGCGCAGCTCCTCGTAGACCTGCTCGATGCGCTCCTTGGTCACGCCGGCGCCGCGCAGCACGCGGCCCGCCTCGCCCTTGTCCTCGGCAAGTGCCATGAGCAGATGCTCAGTCACCACAAAGCTGTCGCCCATCTTGGTGGCCTTCTTCTCGGCCTTTTCGATGACGCGGACGAGCTCGTTGGACAGGCCCATCTGCTGGCCCTCGCCCGAAACCTTGGGCGCGTGGTCGATGGCATCCTGTGTGGAGCGTGCAAGCTGAGCCGGGTCGGCACCGATGCGCTCAATGATCACGGAGATATTGCGCTCGCCGGCACCGAGCAGGGCGGACAGCAGGTGGATCGGCTCCACCGCGCCGGCCTGCGCATCGGCAGCCGTGCTCATGGCGGTCTGCAGCGCCTCGCGCGACGTCATTGCTAGCTTATCGATTCTCATGGAATCACCTCTCTTGGGGTGGCCGCCCTACGGGGCGGCTTCACGTTGTTCGAGAAGTATTGTTGCCAGCTTTGTACGATCTTATACACAAATCTAAGTCTCTATATATAAGATTTTCTGAGTGATTGAGAGATAGGGGTAAAGATGTCGGCCCGCCGCCGCACAGGTGCGCTACCGTCTCAATCTGTAACATCTATCGACCGTTTCTGGCTCCAGATGTTACAGATCGAGACGAATTGTTCAGCGGCACCCGTTTGTCTCAATCTGTAACATCTACTCGGCAAATAGAGCTCTATCTGTTACAAATCGAGACGAACAGAAGACACCCGAATCGAAAATCTCAATCTGTAACACCAGGCCCACTTTTAGCGGCCAAGATGTTACAAGTCGAGACAAACCGAGAACCACCACAAAGGTGCCTGTCCCCTTTGTGGTGATCCAGAGAAGAATCAGCCCCGATTAAAAGAGGCGGCATCAAGCCCAGTCTACGTTTGGCGATCCCAAAACCCAACGAAAACGCAGCGATGGAATCGAGAACCGACAATAGCCCGTTCGCACAGATAGAGGCAGAGATTCAAGGTCAGAGTCCGGCTTAAACGGCTTAGCTATCGCACGTCACATTGTTCTCGTCGTCCCCCTATCATATTTATAGTGCTTATAGTGAAAATAGTGAGTTTAGTGAGAAGAGTATCGCTCAAAACTCGTGGACTCAATTATTGACCTCACGCCCAGAATGAGTGGGGCAAATATTTCTATTAGAGGTCAAATCGAAGCCCAATAGGGCCTTTTCACCCCGTCATTTCGGTCGATCGCTTTCTTTTGAAGATTGTCGTAAGCTGGTATCACTTATCTTAATGAATGCATACTATTTGCGAGGTACCCGCCGTGAAACGCTCCACCTATATCGGCCTGCTCGTCTTAGCGTTTGCGATTACCGCAGTCGGCGTAGGAATTATCTATCTCGCATTTCTCCCCGCCTCTGCGACGCAGGCGGCGGTTGAGACCGTAAGCTATCCCATCGAGGTCCTCACCGATATCGTCAAACCCGATTCGGTCACCGTCGATTTTGACGGTACGCCCGCAGCGCTTGGTGTCAGCAACTATCCCCGCATCGAACTTGGGGCCAGACGCTACACCAAAGATGAGCAGCTTATCGGCAAGGCAACCAGTTTACTCAAAGGCAAGACGTTTAAGCGGTGGTACGGCGCCGCAATATATCGAGCCAAGAATGGCCAAATGGTTGGCGGATATTATTCGACCCTTGAGCTCGATGCGGCAAACGGGAGCAAATTGTGCAACGTCTCATACGACCCCGGCTGCGTGGACAATGAAGGACCGGGGGTCTATATCTCGGATGGCGACGTAATCTACGTCATGGAGGGCGACCAGACGGCAGTCGTCGATTTTATGGATCGGTGTACCGAGGATGCCTACGAACAAACCTGCGAGCCCGATCCGCAGACAGCGCGCAACAGTGGCTCGGCACGCACTTGGCTATTTGACGATGAAATAACCTGGACCCCATCGAAATAAGGACCCGCCGGGCAGGCAACTTTGTGATGGTCCCGGTCAATTATTAGCGCCTCTCAAGACCCAACGAGAACGTCGCGGTAGCCCCGGCCACACCTTTCCCTCGGGCGACCCTCGCGAAGCGCGTGAGCACGAGGGAAAGGTGTGGCCGGGGCGTACAGCAGAGTTACTCGGCAGCGGCCTTGAACTTGTTGTAGTTGATCAGGCAGCCGGCCTTGACGATGGCACGCTCCTCTGCCGTCATATCGGCTATGTAGAGCTCAATGTGCTCGACCGTGCCGTCGGCGCGCACCACGTAGGCGGCGATGTTCTTCAGGTCGCCATCGAGCGCGGCACGGATACCCGGCACAAAGACATAATCGCCCACCTCAAAGTTGGGCTCGGCCTCCATCTGGAAGGGCACCATGCCCCAGTTCATCACGTTGGAGCGATAGCGCTTGGTGGCGTACTCGTGGACGATGTTGGCCAGGCCGCCAATTACGCGCTGGCAGCTCGCGGCTTGCTCGCGGGCAGAACCGTCACCGGGCTTCTTGGCATAGAGCATGGAGCCGTACTCAGTCGCCTTGGCATCGGCCACAACGCCGGCGCCGGTCAGCGCCTCAAACACGCCCGCAAGCTCGGCATCGAGCGCCGCCAGGTCACCCGCGGACTCGCCGGCCACGCGACGCTTCTCCACCGCGGCGGCCCCCTTGGAGCGACCCACGTAGGCCGGGTCGCGACGGCTGAGCGTAAACTCGGCCAGACCCAGCGGGTTGGAGCGGAAGGAACTCGTCTCGCCCGAGGGAATGAGCTCGTCAGTCGTGGTGACCGGGTCCATGATCTTGGAGCACACCTTGAGCAGGATATCGTCGCCGAGGGGCTCCATCGCGGGCCACGGCTTGATGTTGGGGCCCTCGACCAGCTCGTCGGCAGGCTCGGCCTTGCCAAAGCCCCAGTACACGCGCTTTTTGTACGGCGCGTCGTCAAAGGTGTACTCGCAGGCCTCGTCCCAAGTCTCCTCGGGCAGGTCGGTCGCCGGCGTCAGGACGCCGCCGTTGGCAGCCGTCGCCGCAATGGAGCGGGCGTCCATCAGGGCCACGGCGCTCAGCTGGCCATTACCTGGCTTTGAACCCTCGCGGTTGGGGAAATTGCGCGTGGTGTGGCGAATCGAAAGGCCGTTGTTGGCAGGCGTGTCGCCGGCACCGAAGCACGGACCGCAGAACGCCGTGCGCACGATCGCGCCAGCCTCCATGAGGTCGTAGATGTAGCCGCGGCGTGTAAGCTCGAGCGCCACGGGCTGGCTCGTGGGATAGACCGACAGCGAAAACTCGCCGCAGCCGGTGTTGGCGCCCTTGAGCACGCGGGCAGCCTGGACCACGGAGTCGTAGTTGCCGCCCGAACAGCCGGCGATAACGCCCTGCTGCACGTGCAGCTTGCCGTCGACGATCTTGTCGAGCAGGCTAAAGTGCGTCTTGCCCTCGCCGATCTTGGCGGCCTCGAGCTCCACCTCGTGCAGGATGTCCTCGAGGTTCTCGTTGAGCTCGTCGATCTCAAAGCCGTTGGAAGGATGGAACGGCAGCGCGATCATGGGCTTGATGCTCGACAGGTCGACCTCGACACAGCCGTCGTAGTAGGCGACATCGGCGGGCTTGAGCTCGCGATAATCATCGCCGCGGCCATGCATGGTCAAAAACGCGTGCGTATCCTCGTCGGTTGCCCAGATGGAAGAAAGGCAGGTGGTCTCGGTGGTCATGACGTCGACGCCGTTGCGGTAGTCGGTCGTCATGCTCGCGATACCGGGGCCCACGAACTCCATGACCTTGTTCTTAACGTAACCCTTGGCAAAGACGGCACGGATGATGGCGAGCGCCACATCGTGCGGGCCGACGCCGGGGCGCGGGGCGCCCGTGAGGTAGATGGCAACGACGCCGGGATAGGCGACATCGTAGGTGTCGCGCAGCAGTTGCTTTGCCAGCTCGCCACCGCCCTCGCCCACGGCCATGGTGCCCAGGGCGCCGTAGCGGGTGTGCGAGTCGGAACCCAAGATCATCTTGCCGCAGCCAGCGAAGTTCTCACGCATAAAGGAGTGGATGACGGCGATATGCGGCGGAACGAAGATGCCGCCGTACTTTTTGGCAGCCGAGAGACCAAAGACGTGGTCGTCCTCGTTGATGGTGCCGCCCACGGCGCACAGCGAGTTATGGCAGTTGGTGAGCACGTAGGGCAGCGGGAACTGCTCCATGCCCGAGGCACGCGCCGTCTGGATAATGCCGACAAAGGTGATGTCGTGGCTCGCCATGGCGTCGAAGCGAATCTTGAGCGCCTCGGGGTCGCCGGACGTATTGTGTGCCTGAAGGATCGAATACGCGATGGTGCCGCGCTTGGCATCCTCGGGTGTCTGCGTAATGCCGCGCTCAGCGGCCTCGGCCTCAGGCACAACCTCGCTGCCGTTACGCAGGTAGATGCCGTCCTCGTACAGCTTGACCATACTGTCTCCCACTCTGCCCAAAAGATTTGGGCGCATAGCATACATTCGTTCAATATCGTGCCATAGAACGGTTGCGAGCGGGTTACGAATCTACACGTTCACTTTATCTCGGTAAAGCATAGGACGAGCCCGGTGCAGGACCGGCGGATTTGGTGCAAGTGTGTCCCTTTCAACTAGTCATTTAAGAACGTCCCCAATGACTACCCATAACAACGCCGATGTTTTGGCGCGGACAGCGAAAGCCCACCAATTCGGAGCAAAACAACGCCGCAAGTAGAGGACGGACAGCGAGCGACGTCCAGAGCGAACAAGTTGGCATGAAAAAGGCAAGGCATAGACCTTCTGGTCATGCCTTGCCTTTTGAATGACAAATTGTCGCTCTGGACGTCGCGCAGCGTCGGCCCGTTACGCGGGTTGGTAAACCCGCGTAACTACAAATCCCCGCCGGCGCCCAGCAGCTTACGCATGACCTGTTCGGGGTTAACTGAGCCGTCGCGCGGGGCCAGGGCGGTGATCTTCTTCTGCATCTTGTACTCGTGCAGCTCGTCCTCGAGCTGGCGTACGCGGGCACGGAGTTTTTCGTTCTCGCGCTCGCGCTCCTCGGCACGCTCCTTCATATCGAGGATACGCACCACGCCGGCAAGGTTGATGCCCTCGTCGGTCAGCTGGTTGATGAGCTCCAGGCGCTCGATATCGGCACGCGAATACAGACGCGTGTTGCCGCCCGAGCGCTGGGGGTTCACCAGGCCCTTGGACTCGTAGACGCGCAGAGTCTGCGGATGCATACCGGTCAGCTCGGCCGCCACGCTAATCATGTACAGCGGTTTGTTCCTATTGTCCTCGGCCATGCTACCTGACCCCTTTCCGTCTCGTTATCGTCCATCATAAGCCCGCGGGCGTGGGCGTGCGCCGCGACCGCCCTAGTACGTCGCCTTGTAACGGTTGACCTTCTCGCGGTAGTCGCGCGTGTCGGCCTCGCGCAGCTTGGTCATGGCATCGCGCTCGTCATCAGACAGGTTCGTGGGAACCTGCACCTTGATCTCGACAAGCAGCGCACCGGTGCGCCCGCGATGCTTAACGTCGGGCGCGCCCATCTCCTTAAAGCGGAACTTCTTGCCCGTCTGGGTACCCGCGGGCACCTTCAGACGAACCGTCGCACCACCGGGCGTCGGCACGTCCACCGTGCAGCCGAGCGCCGCCTCGTAGACCGAGACCGGTACCTCCATGGTCACGTCGGCACCTTTGCGCTTAAACAGCGGGTGCTCCTCCACATGCGTGGTCACGACCAGGTCGCCGCGCTCGCCACCCGCAACGCCGTACTCGCCGCGACGCTTGTAGCGTAGCTTGCCGCCGTCGACCGCGCCCGCGGGCACCGAGACCGTAATGGTCTGCTGCTCGCCTGTCGAGGGAATGCGATAGGTGACCTTGTGCGTCACGCCGCGGAACGCGTCCTCAGCCGTCACATCGACGGTCAGCGACAGGTCGCCGCCCTTGCGAGCGCGGCCGCGACCCGCGCCGGCACCGGCAGCGCCCGCAGCCCCGGCAAAGCCCGAGCCCCAATCGCTGCCCCAGGCGCCGTTGCCGCTAAAGATGCTGTCGAAGATGTCGCCCCAGCCGCTGGCGCCCGCGCCGGCACCGTAGCCTCCGCCATACGCGCCGCCTGCGCCCGGCATGCCGCCAAACATGAGCATCTGGTCGTACTCTTTGCGCTTCTTCTCGTCCGAAAGCGTCTCGTAGGCCTCGCTGATCTCCTTGAACTTGGCCTCGTCGCCGCCGGCATCGGGGTGATATTTTTGCGCGAGCTTGCGAAACGCGCTCTTGATCTCTTTGTCGGAGGCGCTCTTGGATACGCCCAGGATGTCATAGAAGGTTTTGCCTGCAGCCATCGTAGCTCCTCTCCTGTTACGTCCGCCGCCCATGCAGACGACGGCTCATGCTTTCATATGGCACTAGGCCAGAAAGGGCCCCGGGTGTTGCCCCGGGGCCCTTCTCAATTACTCCTCGGTGCTCTCGACCGTATCGGCCGTAGCATCCTCGGGCGCCGCTTCGGGCTCCGGTGCGGGGCGCTTCTCGCCACCGTAGGTCACCGTCACCATCGCGGAACGCAGGATGCGATCCGCCATGCGGTAGCCCTTCTGGTACACATCGTTGACGGTCTCGTCGTACTGCGATGCGTCCTCGACGCGACCCACAGCCTGATGCTCGAGCGGATCGAACGCCTCGCCCTTGGGGTCGATGGGCTCAACGCCCTCATGCGCAAACACGTCGAGCAGCTTGGCATGTACCGCGTCAACGCCATCGACGAACTGCTTAAAGTCGTCGGAAAGCTCCTGACTGCGGGCATGGTCGATCGCGCGCTCGATATCGTCAATCACCGGCAACAGCGCGGTGACAAGCTTCTCGGTCGCGCGCTCGCGCTCGGCGATACGCTCATTGGCGGTGCGGCGACGGAAGTTCTCCCAGTCGGCCTGCAGACGGGCGGTACGCTCGGTGGCGTCCTTTGCCTTGTCCTCGGCGGCCTTCTGAGCCTCTGCCGCAGCATCGAGCTCATTGCGCACGTCGGCAAGCTCTTTCTGAGCCTGCTCGAACTTGAGCTTAAAGTCGTTGTCGGCGGCTTCCTCACCGGCGCGGATAGCGGCTTCCACCATCTCGTCCTCGGTCATCGTCGCCTCCTTGTTGGAATCCTCTACCTGGTTCTCGGCAGCCTCGGCGGCCGGGGCCTCATTGACCTCGGTATCGTCTGCGGCCTCTACGGGAATCTTCACGTCCTTCTCCTCAGAGTCAACGGGGGCGGCGCCAGCGGCAGCCGCCTCCGTGCGAGCTTTACGGGCGGACATGATTACTTGTCCTCGTCGTCCACAACCTCGTAGTCGGCGTCGACTACGTCATCGTCGGCAGGCTGGGCGCCGGCGGCACCGTCGGTCTGCTGCTGAGCGTCGGCGTAGACAACCTGAGCCAGCTCGTAGGCCACGGACTGCAGGGACTCGCCAGCGGCCTTGATGGCCTCGACGTCAGAGCCCTCGAGCGCCTTCTTGGCGTCGGCGATAGCGGCCTCGGCCTTGGACTTCACGTCGGCGGAAACCTTGTCACCGAGCTCGTTGAGGGTCTGCTCGGTGGAGTAGCACAGGCTGTCGGTCTGGTTGCGAACCTCGACCTCTTCCTTCTGCTTCTTGTCCTCCTCGGCATGAGCCTCGGCGTCCTTGACCATGCGATCGACTTCGTCGTCGGAAAGCGCGGTGGAGCCGGAGATGGTGATCTGCTGCTCCTTGCCGGTGCCCTTGTCCTTAGCGGAGACCTTGACGATGCCGTTGGCGTCGATGTCGAAGGTAACCTCGATCTGCGGCACGCCGC
>CABUGI010000026.1 GCA_902491055.1 uncultured Collinsella sp.
CCAGGCCGTTGCAGGGCATGATGATGGTCTTGGAGCCGGGCCAATGTTCGACTATGCGATCAGTAAGCGCCTGTGCTCCAGCTTCGTTCTCAACGTGATCGATGATGACCTCGCCGCCGGCAAAACCCTCGGCTTCCATGGTATCGATAATCTTGTTGAGCATCTTCTTTTCGCCACGCGTGTGCCCGACGAGTTCGATTTTACCGGCCTCACTCGCCGTGCCCAAAATGCGGATATTGAGCTTGTTGGCAATGACGCCGGCTGCCTTAGGGATACGTCCGGCTTTGGCGAGGTTTTCGTAATTGCACAAACTGAAGAGGATTTTGCTGTTCTGTTCAAGACTATCGAAGTATGCGCAAGCATCCTCGAATGAGACATCCGGGTTGCTTGCAAGATAGCGGTCGAACAGCAAGAAAATGAGGTCCATTTTGCCGCCAGCTGCGCGTGAATTGACTAGATGAATCTGCCGGTCGGGCTCCTCGGCAAGAACCATATCGCGAGCCGTGGCTGCCGCATTGTAGCTGCCTGACACGCCCTCAGAGATCGGCATGCAGATGGTCTTGTCTGCCAATTTGAAGAGCTCGGCCCACTCCCCTACACTGGGACAAGCGCTCGAAGAGGCGTTCGTCTCCGCCTGAACAGCGCAGTTGAGCTCATGAACATCGAGCGAAAGGTCATCGACGAATTCACGCTCCCCCACTCGAATTTTGAGGGGCGCAAATGCAAAGGTGGTATGGGGCGCGGTCGGTTGCCAATCGCGGAGGTTGCAGCTTGAATCGGAGATAAGTGCCCAGCTCATAGAGGGTCCTTTCTAATTGTTCCCATACAATTATAGCCATCTTACAGACTGATTGGGCCGCTATCTAGTATTCAAAACTAGATAGCGGACTGCACGAAAGGCAAAAGAATGGACCCCATGACTCAAAGCCACGAGGTCCATATCCGTTTGCTTTATCTGAATACTTAGTAACGCACAAAGATATAGTTATTGTTCATGCCAGCGGCAACGGAGCTGATGATAACACCCGTGTTGTAGTCGGAAGCATGAATCATCTGACCACCACCGATGTAAATGCCGGTGTGGTACGAGTTGACAACAACGTCACCGGGCTGCGGATCGGACACACGCGTCCAGCCCATAAAGGTGCCCGTGGTGCCCAGGCGGCAATAGCGACCAGTGAGGCAATAGCTAACAAAACCAGAGCAGTCAAAGCTGTTCGGGCCAATTCCGCCCCAGGAATAAGCGCAACCAAGCTTACTGTATGCACGCGAGACAACAGAACCGCCGTCGACGGACTGGCTCGGAGCAGAAGGCGTCGGAGCCGGAGCAGGCGTGGAGGGCTGCGGCGTCGGAGCAGGTGCCGGCGTAGGAGCCGGAGTGTTGCCGCCCTGGTTGTTGTTATTGCTGGTCTGGCCACCGTTGATGGTGTTCTCGGTCGTACCGGCAGTCTCGTTGCTCACCGTGGCCTTCTCGGCGGTGCTGGCGTTGATGCCGGCCTGCAGCGCGGCGTTGGCCTCGGCCTCGGCGGCAAGCTCGGCCTGCAGCTGCGAATCCAGGGAGTTTACGACGTTCTGGGCTTCAGCCTGCTGGGCGTTAAGCTCGTCGACCTTCTTTTGCGTGGCGGCGACGTTCTTCTCCTGCTCGGACTGCTTATCGGTGAGCTGCTGCTTAAGCTCCTTGACCTCTTGAATGGTCTGAGCTTGCTTATCGGAAACTTTGCCGTAGTAGAACAGACGGTTGAGCATATCACTCAGGTCATCGACGCCCGTTAGAACCTGAAGCAGGCTCAGACCGCCGGTTTTGTACTCGCCGGCGACATAGGTCGAGAGCTTGGCCTGACCATCGGCGATCTCCTGCTGCTTTTGCGTGATCTCGCCAGCAGTCTGATCGAGCGCCTGCGTCTGCGTTGCGAGCTCATCGTAAATCTGCTGAGTTTGGGTACCGATCTGCTCGAGCTTCGTACGAGCAGCGGCAAGGTCGGATGCGGTATCGGCGTAGGCAGGAGCTGCGAGGCCCAAGCCCAAAACACAAGCGAGGGTTGCCGTAGCAGCGCAGCGTGCCATGTTTTTGTGCGTGTTTGCTGTGCGCATGTAGCTTCCTTTCCAGTAACTAAGGGTAACGGCTAGTCCACCGTCACCAGGCTAAAGAGCTCCACATCGTCATTAGACGGCGTGAGCTTCTCGCGCGGGTTGAGAAACGCAAGCTCAAGGATACAACCATAACCGACAAGCTTTGCGCCCATATCTCGCACCAGTTTACCTGTTGCCTCGACGGTTCCGCCCGTCGCGACCAAGTCGTCCAGAATCAACACGGTATCTTAAGAGCTGATAGCGTCGGCATGGATCTCAATTGAATCGGTGCCGTACTCGAGCTCGTAGCTCTGGCTCACGGTCTCGCGCGGCAGCTTTCCCGGTTTACGTGCGGGAACAAAGCCGGCGCCAAGGGCTACAGCCACCGGTACGCCAACCATAAAGCCGCGAGCCTCGGGACCCACGACCTTGGTGATTCCCATGCCGGCAAAGTGCTCGGCGAGGGCATCGGTCATGGCTTTGAGAGCCTCGGGATTGCCAAAGAGCGGCGTGATGTCCTTAAATACGACTCCGGGTTCGGGATAGTCGGGAATATCGACGATATGAGATTCGAAGTCATACATGGCGTGACCTTTCATGGATTGCCGAAATTTCAGCAGCGGTTATTTGCCCGCGGTGGCGGCGCCGGATTGCGAAGGGGCGACGACTTTGAGCGGCTTTACGAGAGAATCCTCGTGCGAAACCGGCGCGGCTGGCTCTTCGTTTTTGGCCTTGGTGGACTCGGAACGCGTGATTTCCTCATCGAGTGCATCGATGTCGGCGTCCTCGACCACGGCGTTGAGCGACTCAAAAACGCGGTTCTTGAGCAGCGCGGTGTGCACGCCCTCCGTCAGGTCGTGAAGCTTCTTAAACGCACGCTCGAGCTTGGCGTCGCGCTCGTCATCGGAGGTATCCATTCCGAGCATGCTCACGAGCACCTGCTCAAACATCGAGGACTCGCGGTTAGCGGAAGACACGTACTGACGCAGGTTGCGTGGCTCGATATGGAAGCGCGACAGCTCGGAGCAGTAACGGATGATCGGAAAATCGCGACCATCGACAAGCTCGCGATTCTGCGGGCTTTTGATGATGCGAATGAGGTCGTTTTCGGCGAGCGAGCGGATAAACGAAATCTCGACGCCCAGCATATCGGGAATGGTCTCGATGGGATGCAGCTTTTGCTTAGTCTCCTTGGGCTCCGTCTTGAGCGGAACATCGGACAGCAAGCCCACCTCGTAGGCGAGCGTTGACAGGTCCGTGGCGTTTTCCAAGCGCTGCTTAATCACGTTGAGTGGCATATAGCGGGTCTTCTGCAGGTGCAGAATGACCTCCAGGCGATCAACGTCCTCCTTGGAGTACTGACGGTATCCCTTTGGCGTACGATGAGGGGTAATGAGCCCCTCATCCTCTAGAAATCTAATTTTTGAGTTCGAAAGATCGGGGTATGCGCCTCGAAGTAGGTTGACGACTTGGCCGATACTCAGATAGTTGCGTTCGGCCATGCCCTACTCACCGGTTTCGATGCGCTCCGGCGTGCTCTCGTGGTAGATGAGCGTAAACGTACCGATCTGGACGGAAGAACCGTCGTGCAGCGGGGCTGCATTGACGATGGCACCGTCGACCCAGGTGCCATTGAGCGAGCCCAAGTCCTCGATGCGAGCGCCGAGGCCCTCGCGAATAATGCGCGCGTGGCTGCGCGAAACGGTCATGTCATTGAGGAAGATGCCGTTCGCAGGATCGCGGCCGATGGTGGTCACGTCGTCCTCGAGTTCAAAAGCGGCACCAGTCTGCGGACCCTTGACGATGGACAGAACGGGGGCGGTGATGCGCACGTTGGCCATGAGGTCGGGAACGGTGACGTCGCTTGAAGGAACGCGGAATACGCAGGTAGCGTCCGCGGTCTTATCATTCTGAGGCATATTGTTAACCATGTTGTCCATGACAACCCCTAACTTATCGCGGACCTGCCGCAAATAATGAACCGTACGTAATCATACCCCAACGAATCAGTCTTCGATTTCAGGGTTCAGAAAGTCGATGTCCTCGTCCTCGGGATGCGCGAGAGCCTGTTTAATGGCCGCTCCGCCCTTAATGGAGTAGATGACAGCCGTGAGCATGGAGAAGATCACGCCGCCGTACACAAAGAAGATGCCGAGGGGCACCGAGCTTCCGTTGAGGCCCGGGAAGGCCGTAAGGGATGAAGGTAAAAGATGCAGGCCGTCAATAACGGGGAAACCGAGCAGCATGAGCGAGAAACCAGTCATGAGCAGCGCTGTGGCAATCTTTCCCGGGAAGACGACATCGATGGGGCGACGGTGATAATGACGAACGATAAGCGTGCCGATGCCCAGATAGATGTCGCGGCCAATAATGAGCACGCAGACCCAGATGGGTAGCTCTCCGCGGACCACCAGTCCCAAGACGCCGGTGAACAGCAGCGCACGGTCGCAGATGGGATCCATGACCTTGCCGAGCCATGAGACCGTCTTAGTCATGCGGGCGATCTGGCCGTCCATCCAGTCGGTGGAGGCGGCAACGGCGTAGATAACAATGGCGATGACGCGGTTGTTGTCCGTCACAAACAGGTACAGAAATACCAGGGTGAGGATCAGGCGCGTAAAGGTGATGAAATTGGAGATCGTAAAGATCTTATTCGACGGGTAATCGGAAGTGCCGATAAGCTCCTTTTTGATCTTCTTTTTGATGCCCACAGGACTCCCCCGCTGGTTAACGACAAAACTTTCGATACTATACCCGTTCCGGCGATGTCTATCCAGCGCAGCCATAGAGAGTCCAGACATGTGGAGGGCGCTTTTAGGCGGCGGGGATTTCGCATTCGTGTACATCAGCCTCCAAACATGTCGAAAAATGTCGATTTTGGTGGCTGATGTACACGTTTTGATTCGGTGGTTACATCGAGCGGGAACGTTGTTGCTTTAAGCAAAATAATCATGGTGATTAAAACAAAAAAGGTCAGGCACTAGGTGCCTGACCTGCAAACTTCTGGTCGGGACGACTGGATTCGAACCAGCGACCCCTTGACCCCCAGTCAAGTGCGCTACCAAGCTGCGCCACGTCCCGAAGCTTTTGTTTGTTGCTCTGCTCTCGCTCGCAACAGGGAGTATATTAACCCGAAACTTTAGACTTGTGCAAGAACTTTTTTACAAATTTTGAAGCAAGTCCAAAATTGTATCTGCGAGCTGGGGTTTTGTTAGCACGGGAAGTTCTTGCGTACCCGTTGTGCTCACAATCCAGGCCTTGTTAGTGTCGGTTCCAAAGCCCGAATCGGCGCGCGAGACATCGTTGGCGATAATGGCATCGCAGCCCTTGCGGGCCAATTTGCGCTCGGCGTACTCGACAACGTTATCGGTCTCGGCCGCAAATCCGATTACGCACCGCTCGCCCTTCTGGCGCGAGAGCTCGGCCAAAATATCGACCGTTTCGACAAGCTCGATGCGATCCAGGCGTTCGTTGGCCTTTTTGAGCTTATGGTCCGCGGGGGATACGGGGGTGTAGTCGGCGACAGCCGCTGCGCAAATGGCCGCATCGGCCGTCTGGAAGGCGTTTAACGCCGCCTGCAGCATCTCTGCGGCGGTCTGCACGCGCACGCACTCCACGCCGCGACCCACGTCGAGTGACGTCGGCCCCAGCACGAGCGTGACCTCGGCACCGCGGCGAGCGGCCTCCCCCGCCAGGGCGATGCCCATCTTTCCCGACGACCGGTTGCCAATGAATCGCACCGGGTCGATTGGTTCGTGCGTGGGGCCGGCAGTGATGACGACGCGCTTGCCTGCCAGGTCCTGAGGCACGGGTTTGAGCACCTCACAGACAGCCTCGACGATGTCCTCGGGCTCGCTCATGCGTCCCGTGTCCACGTCGCCGCAGGCAAGGTAGCCGCTGCCGGGTCCCACAACATGGACACCGCGCTCGCGCAGCGTGGCCATGTTGGCCTGCGTCGCCGGCGCCTTCCACATGCCGTTGTTCATAGCGGGTGCGATCACGATGGGTCGCGGCGTCGCAAGCAGCGTGGTGGAAATAAGGTCATCGGCGATGCCGTTGGCCATCTTGGCGATGATATTGGCCGTCGCGGGCGCCACGACCACCAGATCGGGCTCCTGCGCAAGCGAAATGTGGTGGATGGGGTCGGAGGGGTCGTCGAATAGGCCCACGGCAACGGGCTCGTTGGTGAGCGCACGGAAGGTGAGCGGGCCCACAAACTCGGTGGCATGCTCGCTCATGACAACCTTGACGTGCGCGCCGCGCTTTTGCAGCAGGCGCACGATATTGCACGACTTATAGGCGGCGATCCCGCCGGTAATTCCCAGCAGGATCGTTTTTCCCTCAAGTTGCATTGAATTGTTGGGTACCGCCGTCATCGTTAGGCTTCCTTGCTGGGGAGCACGAGCAGGCGGTGGCAGTACGGGCAGTGCGTGATCTCGCTACCGTCGTGGTTGAGGTCGCTCATGGACGACGCCTGCAGCGCGGTGTGGCAGACTGTGGGGATGTTGCCCTTGATGGTCTCGACTGCCAGGCCGCGGAACTGCTTGAGCAGACGCTCGTAATCGGTGAGGACGTCGGTCGGCAGCGTGGCGGCAAGCGCGGTGCGCTCCTTGGTGGCGGCGTCAATCTGGGCTTGGAGGTCGGCGGCCTTGGCGCGGGCGGCCTTGGTGTCGGCCTTCACGCCCTCCTCGAACTTAGCGATAATGGCCTGCGCGCGAGCCTCGCGGTCGAGCGCCTCCTTATGGGCGACAACGACATCCTTGCGGGTGTGCTCGATCTTGTCCAGTCGCTTCGCCAGGGTGGCAAGCTCATTCTCCAGGTCCTGCACCTCGCGGTAATCAGAGCCGTCGACGTGACGCTTCTTTGCAGCCTCGATGGCGTTGTTGGTCTGGATCTCGGTGGTGTTGAGGTCGTCGAGCTCAATGTCCAGGTCCTTGCGCTGGGCGTAGAGCTTGGTCATCTCGGCCTTGAGCTTAACGTAGGTCTTGCGCTTAGAAGCGAGCTCCTTGAGCTCCGGCATATTGGCAAGTTCGCTCTTGTTGCGGGCGAGCTCCAAATCGATCTGTTGCAGCTTGAGTAGCGTAGCGCCGGCGCTCATAAGTTCTCTCCTTTTGTCACAGTCCACCATTGGCAAGGGTTCAGTATTTTAATCGTATGACGGGGGTCGACCCCGGCGTCAACTGCAGAGTTCATCAAGATATCCACGAACGGCTCCTCGGAGCGGTCGTGGCCGAGCAAGATCACCGGCAGCCCGCGCAAGGCAAGGTCCTGCGCCACGTGGTAGCCCGCCTCGCCCGTCACGACAACATCTGCGCCTGCGGCAATGGCGAGCTCTCCAAAGTCGCCCAAGGAGCCGCCCAGAATGGCGACGGTGCGGCACGGGTGCTCGGCTTCGCCCCATACGCGCGGGTCGCTGCCAAAGGCCGTGGCGGCACGGTTGGCGAGATTGCGTAGGTTGCAAGCATCGTGGAGGTTCGCGAGTGAACCCAGACCGGTGAGTTCAGGCTCGTCCACATGCTCCAGCGAGCTTATGGGCTCAGCGTCCAACAGCTCACTCAGGCGAACGCGCGCTTCGTGCGAGCGGTCCAGGTTGGTGTGAAGCGAGATGATGCTCACGCCGCAACGAGCCGCCTCGTACAGTGCGGCGCTGCACTGGGGATGCGCGGAATCGGCCGGACAAAAGGCCTCGGGCGCTTTGATATAGATGGGATGATGCGTCAGCAGCACGTTGGCGCCGGCCTCCTGGGCGCGGTGCACGTTGGCCTCGGTCGCGTCGAGTGCACAGGCAACACCGGTGATCTTTGCAGCGGGATCTCCCACAGATAGCCCAACATGATCCCAGCCCTCGGCGTCTGCCTTGGGATAGCGCGCCAGCAGCACACGTTCAAGCTCGGCGACAATCATGCGGCACCTACGATCGAGAGCAGCGTCTGGGCAAAGTCGTCCAGGTCGGCAGGATTCACGCGGTCATCAAACGAAATGCGCAGCGACCCCAATGCCTGTTCGCGACCAATGCCCATGGCGCTGAGCACGTGGCTCGGGTCCATGCTGCCGCTCGAACAAGCCGATCCGGCCGAAACCTCAAAGCCGGCGGCATCGAGCTTGATGATGAGCTCCTCGGAGTCCATGCCGTCGACGTAGATCGAAACCATACCCGGCAGACGATCTGCCTGCGCGTAGTCGCCCATGGTGGCGTGAATGTGCGGATGGGCCGTAAGCGTGGCGTAGAGCTTGTCAGAAAGGGCTTGCAGCTTCTCGCGCTCCTGGCCCACATGGGGCACCAGCGTGTGGGCGGCAGCGGCAAAGGCCAGCTGCGTGCGTAGGTCCTGCGTGCCGGCGCGACGTCCGGCTTCCTGTCCTCCGCCAAAGATGCGAGGGCGCAGCGGCGTGCGGTTCTTAAGGTAGAGCGCGCCGGAGGCCACGGGACCGCCAATCTTGTGGGCGGCGACGGACATGGCATCGACGCCCAGCTCGGTGGCATCGAGCGGAATGTGCAGATAGCCCTGAATGGCATCGGTATGGAACAGGGCACCCACGGTATGCGCGGCCGCGGCAAGCTCGCGGATGGGCTGTACCACGCCGGTCTCGTTGTTGGCGGCCATGATGCTCACGAGCGCGACGTCATCGCCGAGCAAGTCACTCAGCGCGGCAGGCTCGATGTAGCCCGCACGGCAGGGCTGCACCAGGTCGACGGTAAAGCCGGCGGCACGCAGCAGCGGCAGGTTGTCCAGAATCGAATCGTGCTCGATGGCAGATACGATCACGCGGTTACGCTTGCGGTCGCGCTGACGAGCGCCCTCGGCAAGACCGAGGAGCGCCAGCTGGTTGGCCTCGGTGCCGCCGTTGGTAAGGATGATCTCGGACGGGCGAACGCGTGCGCCAAAGCTACGGGCGATCTCGCGACGGGCGACTTCCAGGCGTGCGGCAGCCTTGCGGCCAAGCGAGTGCAGCGAGTTAGGGTTGACGCCCGCAAGCTCGCTGTCGTCGTACTCGCGCTGCGCATGGAGCGCCTCGGTGCGCATGGGCGTCGAGGCAGCATAGTCAAGATTCACGGGTATGCGGTTTTGACCTGCGGTCATAAGGGTTTATGCCTCCTGTGCGGCCTCGTTGCCCAGCTTCTGCAGCAGTGCAACCTCGGCGGCGGGATCTTCGGACTTAAATACGGCGGAGCCGGCCACCAGGACATCGGCACCGGCCTTGACGACCTCGGCGATGTTTTTGGAAGAAATGCCGCCGTCGACCTCGATCATGGGCGACACGCCGTGGCGCTCACACATGGCCTTGAGCTCGTGGAGCTTGGCGATAGTGCCTGGGATAAAGCTCTGGCCGCCAAAGCCAGGGTTCACGCTCATCAGTAGCACCATATCGACGACGTCGATGATGCTCTCGAGCACGCAGACGGGCGTGGCGGGGTTGAGCACCACACCGGCCTTGACGCCGCGCTGCTGCAGGTGCGTGAGCGTGCGGTGCAGGTGCGTGGAGGCTTCGTAGTGCACGGTGATCATATCGGCACCGGCATCGGCATACCAATCGACCGTCTCGTCGGGATTCGACACCATCAGGTGCGCGTCGACCGGTACATCGGTGGAGCGCTTGACGGCCTTGAGGATGTCGACGCCAAAGGTGAGGTTGCCGGTAAAGTGACCGTCCATCACGTCGAAGTGCACGTAGTCGGCACCGGCGATCTTGTCGAGCTCGCCCTTGAGGTTGGCCATATCGGCCGAAAGGACGGACGGAGCGATTTTAATGGAACCCATGGTAGTAGCCTTTCTGCGCTAATCGGTAAGTCCGTAGAACTCTTGTGATGGGACGCGGTCGGTGAGAATTTCCAGCGCCCTATCCAAAGTAACACCGTTGTAGAGCGTTTGCTCCACGGCAAAGGTGAGCGGAATGTCTACGCCCAGTGAACGGGCGAGCTCGCTGACGCTGCGGGCCGCGACGGCGCCCTCGACCACCATATGCGTGCGCGCCTGGTACTCGTCGAGCGACACGCCGTGGGCAAACTCGTAGCCAAAGGTGCGGTTGCGCGAATGCTCCGAGGTGCAGGTGGCGATGAGGTCGCCCATGCCGGCGAGTCCCATGCACGTTATGGCCTGCCCGCCGCGGGCGTGCACCAGTCGGCTGATCTCGGCCAGGCCGCGCGTCATGATAAGGGCAAGCGTGTTGTCGCCCGCGCCGGTACCGGCGGAGATGCCGCATACGATAGCGATGACGTTTTTCATGGCGCCGCAGACCTCGACGCCCGTCATGTCCTGCGACAGATAGATGCGGAAGGCCGTGGAAAGCAGCAGCTCCTTAAAGGTCTCCCCCACCTGCTGGTCTTTACTGGCGATGACGGCGGCAGAAAGCCCGCCGCGGCAGATCTCCTCGGCATGGTTGGGGCCCGAGAGCGCCGCCACGCGCGCCTCGCTGCCGATCTCGCTGGCGATGACCTCGCTCATGAGTAGGCCGGACTCGGGCTCAATGCCCTTGGTGAGGCAGAGCACCGGGGTGTCGGTGGCGATGAAAGGTGCTGCCTGATGACATACGCTGCGCAGGTGCGTGGAGGGCACGGCAAAGATGATGGCCTCGGCGCCGTCGAGTGCCTGCGACAGGTCCATGGTGGCGACAACGTTGCCGGGCAGATCGTAGTCCACCAGATAGCGGGGATTACGGTGCTCGCCGTTAATGCCGGCGGCCGTCTGCTCACTATGGGCCCACATGGTCACGCGCTCGGCTCGAGCGGCGGCAAGGCCGGCGACGGCGGTTCCCCAGGAGCCGGAGCCAATCAGCGCAACATTCATGACTCTCTCCTACTTATCGTCGGGCTCGGTGACGCGCTTGGTAAACGAGAGCTTGGACTCCTTACCGGCCATGAGCTTTTTGATGTTCGCACGATGGGCCCACACCACGGTGATGCCGATCAGCGCCATGCAAAATTTGAGACCCAGGCTACCGTACGGAAAGACCGCGCAGACGGCGATGGGAAGACCGATGGCCGCGGCAAGCGAGCCCACCGACACAAACTTGGTGATGGCGACGGCCACGATAAACATGCCCAGCAGCGAAAGTCCGATGGGCCAGTACCAGGCGAGGATGACGCCCAGGCCCACGGCAATGCCCTTTCCGCCGTGGAAGTTGAGGTACGGCGAGAAGATGTGGCCCCACACTGCTGCCAGGCAGATGACGCCGAGCATCCAATCGCCGGGGGCTCCAGGTGCCAAGATGCTCACAGGGAAGCCATAGCCCACGCCTGCGATAAGCGGACGGGAGATAAGGACGCAGATAGCGCCCTTAAGGCAGTCGAGCAGCAGCGTGAGCGCGGCAACCTTGGGGCCGGCCACGCGCAGCGCGTTGGTGGTGCCGATGTTGCCGGAACCCGCCTTGCGAATGTCCGTGTGGTTGAACACACGGCCCAGGATCAGGCCAAACGGAATCGCTCCGATAAAGAACGAGACCACGGCGCAGATGGCGGTCAGCAGAGTCGGATTATGCATCCTTTTGCTCCTTCTTCCTAAAGAAGAGTCGAATGGGCGTGCCGGAAAAATCGAAGGTCGAGCGCATACGGTTCTCCACGTAGCGCTGGTAGGTGTCGTTGACCAGGTCGCTGTGGTTGACGAAGAACGTAAACGTCGGCGGGTTGACGCCCGTCTGGGTCACATAGTGCATACGCAGGCGGCGCTTGCCGTCCACCACGGTGTGGCCAAACTCGCGCAGGTCGGTGAGGAACGTGTTGAGGCGCGAGGTGGTGATCTTTTGCGAACGCGTCTTTTCGGCCGCGTCGACCATCGCCCAGATCTTCTCGACGCTGCGGCCGGTCAGGGCCGAAATGCGCAGGTACTGGGCCCAGGGAGCCATGACGCCCAGGCGGCGGTCAACGGTCTCCATGCAGGCCTCGCGCTTGCGGTCGTCGTCGAGCAGATCCCACTTGTTGAGCAGCACCACGATGGCGCAGCCGCGCTCGATGGCCAAGCCCATGACTTTCTGATCCTGCTCGGTGACGCCCACGGAGGCGTCGACGACAAGCAGTGCCACGTCGGCGCGGTCGATGGCGCGCAGGCCGCGGACCATGGAGTAGTACTCGATGTTCTCGTACACGGTGCTCTTCTTGCGAATACCCGCGGTGTCGACCATGCGGTAGTGCTTGCCGTCGCGCTCGACGACGGTGTCGATGGCATCGCGCGTGGTGCCGGCGATGTTGGACACGATGGAGCGGTCGGCGCCCAGGATGCGGTTGAACAGCGAGGACTTACCGGCGTTGGGACGGCCGATGATGGCCACATTCAGCGCATCGGGGAACGCGTCGGCGACCTCGTCCTCCTCCTCGGGCAGCAGGGCCACGATGTCGTCGAGCAGGTCGCCCGTGCCATGGCCGTGCAGGGCCGAGAGCGGCGTGGGCTCACCGATGCCGAGCGAATAGAACTCCCAGATGTTGTCATTCTCGCGATCGGGGTTGTCGAGCTTGTTCACCAGCAGAAAGACCGGCTTGTCGCAGCGCTTGAGCATGCGGGCGACCGACTCGTCCTCCTCGGTGACGCCGGTGCGGCCATCGACCACAAACAGGATGACGGCTGCTTCCTCGGCGGCAGCAAGTGCCTGGTCGCGGATGGACGTGGCAAAGACGTCGTCGCTCTTGAGCGGCTCGATACCGCCCGTGTCGACGATGGTGAACTCGCGGCCGTTCCAATCGGCCGTGTGATACGAGCGGTCGCGCGTGACGCCGCGGGACTCGTGGACGATGGCGTCCGAGGTCTGGGCTAGGCGGTTAACGAGCGTGGACTTGCCCACGTTGGGGCGTCCGACGACGGCGACGATAGGTTTCATCTGCTCTCCTTTAATGGGTAGGGTCAGCGGGGATAGTTGAATTGGCGGGCATTATGCCAAGGATGTGCTCCAGGGTATCGAGCAGCTCATGCGGCATGGTCGATACCACATGAACCTCGGCGCCGCGACTAGTAAGGCTTGCGAGTAAATCGTCACGATGATACTCGTCAAGCGTCATACCGTCAGCGTTGAACATGAGCTTAGGCACAAAGAGCATAACCCCCGACAGGTCCTGCGGCAGCTGCTCCAAGATGTCGCAGGCGACGATGAGGCCGGTCACGTCCACATTGCCACCAAAGTAACGGTTTTTGATGGCCGTGACAGTGCCGGCTAGTCCCTGGGGTGACTCCACAAAGCGGGCCACCGTGTCGCGTGCGCTGGCGCCCGAGAGGCACAGCAGGTGCTGGTTGCGCTCGGCGATTGTCTCGCGAACGCGACGCAGACGCTCGGCGTCGGCGGTAAGCACGTCGTCGGTCTCGTCCAGATACGAGCGGATCATGCCGATGCCGTCGTAGTACTGCGGGTAACCGTCGTAAAAGTCCGCCTCGGGCGGATCGATGCCGGCGTCCAGGTAGAACTCGTCGCTCATCTGGAAGGTGTGGCGGCCAAAACGCTCGAAGGCGCGGTCCTGGTAGGGACGGATCATGGTAATGGTCTCGCGTGCCAGTTCGGGCTTGTCGCTGTATGACCAGCTAAAGCGGTTCTGATGCTTGGTAAAACCAAGCGGCACAATGCCCAGGCTGGTGATCTGCTCATGTTCCTCGCAGTAGCGCAGGGTCTTTTCCAGCTCCTCGCCGTCGTTCATGCCGGGGCACAACACGATCTGCGCGTGAATCTCGATGCCGGCGGCCATGATGGCCTCGAGTACGTCCATGCCGCGCTGGGCGTTGCGGCCCATCATGCGGCGGCGGACGTCGGGGCTCACGGCATGAACCGACACGTTCATGGGGCTCATGTTGCGCTGGATGACGTTTTGCACGTCCTCGTCGGTGAGGTTCGTGAGCGTGACAAAGTTGCCCTGCAAAAAGCTCAGGCGGTAGTCGTCGTCGCGAATATAGAGCGTGGAGCGGCCGCCCTTGGGCAACATGGTCATAAAGCAGAACACGCAGGCGTTTACGCAGGTACGCATGCCGTCGAAGATGGGGCCATCGAACTCCAAACCCCAGTCCTCGCCCGGGAAGCGGTCGAGCTCGACGGGGGTGACGGTGCCGTCGCGCGGGTCGAATACCTCCAAATCAACGGTGTCGTCGTCGGCCTCCCAAAGCCATACGATCATGTCGGTGAGCGCCTCACCGTTGACCGTGAGCACGCGCATGCCCGGCTCGATACCCACATCCCATGCGGGCGACTCGGGACGCACATTCTTAACGAGCGCGCCCTCACCCGGCTCGGGGTCGCGGCTGCGCCCGTAATCGGCCACCTCGGCGGCGTATGCGGGTACGGTCTGGTCCATGGTTAGCGGCAAAGCTCCTTGATGCGCTCGACAGCGCGCTCGATGTGTTCTTGCGGGGTGGAGGCTCCGGCGGTGATGCCGATGTGGTGAGCGTCGGTAAACCACGCGGCCTGGAGCTCGGAAGTTTCCTCGATGTGATACGTGCGCTCGCAGGCGTCTGCGCAAATCTGCGCCAGGCGGCGGGTGTTGCCCGAGTTCTTGCCGCCCACCACGACCATGCAGTCGCAGCGGTTGGCAAGTGTGGCTGCTGCCTGTTGACGCTCACTCGTGGCGGCGCAGATGGTGTTGATCACACGCAGCTCCTGCACGCGCGGGGTGATAGCTGCCACGACCTCAGCGAGGTTCTGCGCGGTCTGGGTGGTCTGCACAACCAGGCCCACCTTGCCCTTGAGCGACAAAGCGCTGGCATCGGCGGCACAGCTCACGACCTGCGCATCATTGCCGGCGTGGCCCAGGATGCCCTCTACCTCGGGGTGACCTGGCTCGCCTACGACCACCACGCGGTAGCCCTCGCGCACCAGGCGCTCGGCTGCAACATGGACTTTCTTCACGTAGGGGCAGGTGGCGTCTATGACGTTAAGGCCACGCTCGCGAGCGGCATCGATCACCTGCGGCACCACGCCGTGGGCGCGGATGATCACGGTGCCGGTTGTGGCATTATCCAAGTTCTCGGCCAGGCCAACGCCTGCCTCAGCAAGCTCGCGCACCACGATGGGGTTATGGATGAGCGGACCCAAGGTATGGACCTGAGTGCACTCCCCTGCCTGCGGCGCGGCGGCCAGCGCCATATCGAGCGCACGCTGTACGCCGTAGCAAGTGCCGGCGTGGGCGGCGATCTCGATGGTGGGCGCGTTTGCCTGGTCAGACGCAGCCGCGGCGGTGTTCGTCACGTTCTCGCTCATGGCTAGAACCTGCCCGGATGCTCGGCGCACAGGTCGTCTCGCATGGCGTAGACGCGGTTCATGGCCTCGGACTCAAACCATTCCAGGCGCTCCGTGCGCTTAAGCCCGGCCGGTGCATCGGAAAGCGAGACGGCCTTGCCGGCGCGAATCCAGCACTTCTTGGGACGCATGAGCTTTTTGCCCGCGGGCGTGATATCGGACCAGCCGCAAATGGCGAGCGGGTTCACAGGTGCCTTGCCCATCTGGGCGATGAGCGCAAAGCCGCCGTGGACCTCGGGCTTGATCTCGCGCGAGCGGATGCGCGTGCCCTCGGGGAAGATCAGGACGTCCTCGCCGCGCTGCAGTGCATGCTGAGCGGCGCGCAGGCACTTCATGTCGGCAGTACCACGCTCCACGGGGATGCCGCCCACGCGGCTAAAGGCCCAGCGCACAATCTTGCTCTTGGCGAACTCGGACTTAAAAATGGGGCGAATGCGGCGGCCCCCAAAGAACAGCGCCGTCTCCACGGCCAGGAGCTCGGCCATCGAGGTGTGGTTGCAGATGACCACGCTGCCGCGGCCTTCCTGGCGCTCAAACAGAAGATCGGCGTCCTCGACCTTCCAGCGCCACATGAGCTTGGAGAAGGCCCAAAGGATGGCCATGACTACGGCGACGGTGCCGCGGATGAGCGCTGGGAACTCGGCGTAGGGGGCGTTGTAATAGTCCTCGGGCGTCTGCTTAAACAGGCGCATGGGCTACCTCCTTTGGTTGATGAGGTCTTCGATAATGCGGACGACCTCGTCGATGGTGTGGGCGGTGGAGTCGACGTGCACGGCGTCCTCGGCGGGCACGAGCGGGGCGACCTCGCGACTACTGTCGAGCTTGTCGCGCTGCTTAAGGGCGTCGAGGGTCTCGTCGACCTCGGCCTCGAGCTGCTCGGACGTGAGCGGCTGGGCATCGTTTTGGTGACGCTGAAGCACGCGGCGGCGGGCGCGCTCGCGCGGGTCGGCGGTCAGGAAGACCTTGACCTGCGCGTTAGGGAACACGACGGTTCCGATGTCGCGACCCTCGGCCACGATATCGCGGTCCTCGGCTGCGCGGCGCTGGTGGATGAGCATGGCGGTGCGCACGCCCGGGTAGGCCGAGACCTTGGACACGTTGGCGTCGACCTGCGGGGTACGAATGGCGGCTGAAGCGTCCTGGCCGTCGATGGTCAGGCGGGTGTCTTCGCCAGTGCCGTTGGTAAAGCGGATCTCGATCTGCTCGGCGAGGGCGTCGATGGCCGTCTCGTCGTCCAGATCGATGCCGCGGTCGAGCGCGGCGAAGGTGACGGCGCGATACATGGCGCCCGTGTCGAGCTTGTTAAAGCCCAGCTGGCGGGCGATCTCCTTGGCGATGGTGGACTTGCCGGAACCGGCGGGGCCGTCGATGGCGACGATCATGCAATGCTTCCTTTCGATGGTTGACGTGCTGGTATGGTTCGCAGGCGTTGGGGCGCGGCGGGTTGCCTAACCCGTGTAGCGCTCGCGGTAGGTGTTGCGCTTGGGTGCGGAGCCGTGGCTGCCGTGGTGGCGCGTGCGGCTGGCGGGCGTGTCTTGGGGCTTGCCGCCGTTGCGCTTGACGCTCGCTTGCTTGGGCGGGATGCCGCCGCTTTTGAGGATCTGCACCTCGCGGTCGGTGAGCTCGCGCCATGAGCCCTTGGCCACGTCCTTGAGCTCCAGACCGGCAAAGTTACAGCGATGCAGGCGGATCACCGGGTGGTGGATCTTGCTCAGCATGCGCTTGACCTGATTTTTGCGGCCCTCGCGGATGATGACCTCCACGGCGGTGGTACCGGGCTTGATACCTTGCGGAGCCACGGCCTCGGCCTCGCGCGCGTTAATGACACGGCAGATTGCCGGCTGGCACAGGCCGTCGTCGAGCTCGATGCCACGGCGGAGTGGGTCTAGATCGCTGTCGGTCAGTTGCCCGTCCACGAGTGCCTGGTAGGTCTTGTAGACGTGTTTGCTGGGATGCAGCAGGTCCTGCGAAAGGTCGCCATCGGTGGTAAAGAGCAAAAGACCCGTGGTGTCGCGGTCCAGGCGGCCCACCGGGAAGAGCCCCGGAAAGCGGTTGCGCGGTACCAGGTCGGCCACGCAGGGGCGCTCCTGCGGGTCGCTCATGGTGGTGAGGTAGCCGGTCGGCTTGTAGAGCATCAAGTACACGGCGCCCTGGTTGAGCTTGACGGGCATGCCGTCGACCTCGATGTGATCGTGGTCGACGTCGACCTTGGTGCCCAGCTCGGTCGCGACCTGGCCGTTGACAGTCACGCGGCCGGCGGTCATCAGGTCCTCCGAGCCGCGGCGGCTCGCCACGCCCGCACGCGCCAAAAAGCGCTGCAGGCGCATGGTGTGCGGGTAAACGGGCTGGGCGTCGGTTGCAGGTACTGCGTTGCCCACGGCGTGCGCCTCCCCTGCTTCGCTAGTCCTCGTCATGCATATCCTCCGAGGTCTCGTCGATGACTAGGGTCTCCATGTCCTCGACTGCCTCAACATCTTCAATATCGGTATCGAGAAGCTCGCGCTCTTCGTCCAGGTCCTCGGCCTGCTCCTCGAGCGTGGACCGAATACTGCGGCCGCTCAGGCGCTCGCGGATAAACTGACGCGACTGCTCGTCGGGGGCAAACTGCTCCAGGTCGGGCAGATCGCGGGTGGAGCGCAGACCGAACTTTTCCAAGAAGGCGTTGGTCGTGCCGTAGATGATGGCTTGACCGCGCTGGGGGTCGCGGCCGAGCTCACGCACCAGACCCTTGTCCACGAGCGACGCGATGACGCCGTCGGAGTTGACGCCGCGGATGCCCTTGACCACCTCGCGCGTCACGGGCTGGTGGTATGCGATGACGGCCAGGGTTTCGAGCGCCGCCTGCGACAGCTTTTGCGTGTCCCAGCTCAACACATAGGCCTCGACCACGTCGTGGTAGGCGGGGTGCGTAAACAGGCGCCAGCCGCCGGCGACCTCGCGCAGCTGAAAGCCGCGGTTGGCCTCCTCGTACTCAACCTTGAGCTCGGCGAGCAGCGACGCGCACTCGCCGGGGGCGATATCCAGTGCGCCGGCCAGCGCGGGCGCACTCACCGGGTCGCTCGACACCAGCAGCAGCGCCTCGAGGGCGCCTTTGAGGCTGTTTGCCTCCAGCGTGGAAAGGGTTGACATGGTTGCGGCTCCTATTCGGTGAGCTCGGGGCCCTCGCCGGGCACGTATGCCTCGGCTCCCTCGACTCGGTTGATGCAGATGGTTCCGAAGATCTTGTCCTGGCTCAGCGTGAGCGAGCCGCGCTTGGCGAGCTCCAGCATGGCTAGGAAGGTGACGACGAGCTGCTCGGTGGTGGCATCGCCGTCTAACAGCTCGCGGAAGGTGCAGGTTTGGTGTGCCATGGTAAAGCGATCGACCGAGGCCACCGTCAGGTCGAGCGGTACGCGATGCGGTGCCACGTGCTCGGCCTCCAGGAGGAAGGTCTGGCGCTTGCCATCCAGGTCGGCGCAGATGACGGCGAGACCGCGCAGGGTAATGCCGGCCAGATAGTCGGGCATAAGGCCTAGGAACTCGGGGTCGGGGCCGGCCACACGCGGGTGCATGCGGCTTTCGGCCTGCATGCGGGCACCGAGGGCCGCAGCCGCGCCCTTAAACTGCTTGTAGGCAATCAGGCGCTGGATCAGAACCTCGCGCAGGGCGTCGCCGTCGAGCGCACTCAGTTCCTCGAGGTCTTCATCGAGTTCGTCATCGTCGTCATCGGCTTTGCGTGGTGCCTCCTGCGGCACCAGAGAGGCGGCTTTGATGTCCAAAAGGGTTGCCGCGACCAGCAAAAAGTCGCTCGCCACGTCCAGGTCCAGCGCCTCGATGCGCTCGGCCTCGGCAAGGTACTGCTCGGCCACCTCGCTGATGGAGATGGCGCCGATATCTACTTTTTGGCGGGTTACCAGCTGCAGCAGCAGGTCGAACGGTCCGCTGTAGACCTGCGTCGACACGCGATACGACATATTCGACCTCCTTTGACGGCGCCTTCGCGGCGCGGTTTGGGTGCATGTTACGACCGCTTTGCACGGTCGACCTGTAAGTTTACCTTAGATGCCGGCGATTGCGAAGTTAAGCAGCTGCTCAGCGAACGGATACACGGTAACGTCGAAATAGCGACCGATCACGTCGATGCCGGTCCACATGGGCAGCAGGTACAGCACCAGGATGAGGATGGGCATGGCGTATTGCTGCAGGCGGTAGTAGTTGGCGAGCGCCTTGTCCTTGAGGAAGGGCACGATGATCGACGAGCCATCGAGCGGCGGAATCGGGATGAGGTTAAAGAACGCGAGCGACAGGTTGACCACGATAAACGTGGCGCCGAAGTTCATGATCTGTGACGCTACGGCAAAGGACATGCTTGCATAGAGGTTGCCGTACGTTACTTGCATGAGAGCGGCAGCGAGGCACGCGAGGGCGATGTTCGATGCGGGGCCGGCAACGCTCACCAGGACCTCGTCGCGCTTGGGGTGCTTGAGGTTGTTGAGGTAGACGGGCACGGGCTTGGCGAAGGCAAACACCGGGCCACCGGCTGCGAGCATGAGCAGCGGCAGGATGATGGTGCCAAACGGGTCGATATGGTTGAGCGGGTTGAGCGAGACACGACCGCGCGAACGGGCCGTCTTATCGCCGAGTGCCCAGGCTGCGGCGGCGTGCGCGCTCTCGTGGATAACGATGCCCAGGATGACGGCGACCGCGCTCGCGAGCAGGTTCATGATGTAGCTGCTGGACATAGCGCTCCCCTAGCGGACGCGGCGCGAGGCGCGCGTGAGCAGGTAGTCAATTACAAACAGGATCACAGCGACGATAGCATAATCCAGGCGGAACACACCGCCAAAAGGCGACGTGATGACGCCGTAGCCGGCGATGGCGCTCGGCAGTGCACGCGAAAGCTCAACGACAAAGCCAACGATCTGCAGCTTGGCGGTGAGGCCGCTAAAGCACAGCAGCACGGTCATCGCGCCCATAAAGATGCCGCAGATGCGACAGGCAATGGCGATGATGCTCATCGCCACGGCAGCGGCCTT
The DNA here is from genome assembly GCA_902491055.1 of uncultured Collinsella sp. Taxonomy (GTDB): domain Bacteria; phylum Actinomycetota; class Coriobacteriia; order Coriobacteriales; family Coriobacteriaceae; genus Collinsella. The sequence continues at coordinate 20,283 of CABUGI010000026.1, forward strand.
ACGAGAGTTCACGCGCGGTCTCCTCTTCGATCTGGGTGGAAAGTTCCAGCCATTCGTCCTCCAGCTTGGGTAGCTCTTGCTTAAGACCGTTATATTCCCCCAGCGCGGCGTTGAACTTGTCTTGATCGGCATAAAGCTCTTCGCTGGCCATCAATTCCATAAGCTCGTCATAGCGGGCGCGCTTTTTGTCGAGTTCCGCCTCGATCTTCTTGAGCTGGTTGCGTACGCCCTTGAGCTTTTTGTTGAGCGCGGCGCGGGCCTGGGCCTCGGCGCGCTTTTGCTCCTTGGTCTTTTTGCCCTCGGCAGGCTTGGAAGCGGTGGCGGGGGTGTCGGGCTGGGCCGCGGTGACCTTAGCGGACTTGGTCGCGGCCGGTGCGCTCTCCCCTGCCGCCTCGGCGGCGGCGCGGGCTGCGAGGTCCTCGCGCTTGTAGAGGTAGTAGTCGTAGTCGCCGTCATAGACCGTGACCTTGCCATCGCGGATGTCGATCACGCGGTTGGCCACGGCGCGCACCAGGTGCTCGTCGTGGCTGATCAGCACGATGGTGCCGGGGAAGTTTTGCAGGGCGTTCTCGAGCATGTCCACCGAGTCGATGTCCAGGTGGTTGGTGGGCTCGTCCAGGCACAGGAGCGCCTCGGGGGCCACGAGCATTTTGGCGAGCGCGAGACGCGCTTTTTCGCCGCCGGAGAGTACGCGGACCTGCTTTTCGATGGAATCGTTGTCGCTAAACAGGAAGGCGCCCAGCAGGCTGCGTTGCTGCGGCACGGTCCACTTTGGCGTGACGGTGTCGATCTCTTGCAGGACGGTGTTGGACTCGGTCATGCCCTCGAGCGCGTGCTGGGCATAGTAGGCGACGCCAACGTTGGTGCCCAGATCGCGGGTGCCGGTGGTGGGCGGCTCCAGGCCGGCGAGGATCTTCATGAGCGTGGACTTACCGGCGCCGTTGGGGCCGACGAGCGCCACGTGCTCGCCGCGGTAGAGCTTGAGGTCGATGTCGCTGTAAATGTGCTTATCGCCGTATGACTTGGAGACGCCCTCGAGGCCCACGACCATATCGCCGGAGCGCGGCGGGTCGGGGAACTTAAAGTCGATGTGCTTGTGGCCCTCGGGCAGGATGACGAGCTCCTTTTTGATCTGCTCGATCTTGCGGATGCGCTCCTGGGCCTGGGCTGCCTTGGTGGGCTTGTAGCGGAACTTGTCAACGAAGACCTGCATGTGGGCGATGTCGCGCTCCTGAGCGGCACGCTTGGCGCGCATCTGCTCCAGGTTGTCCTCGCGCTGCTTGAGGTAGCTGCTGTAGTTGCCGGTATAGGTGGTCACGCGACGGTTTTCGAGCGCGGCGACGTGGTCGACGCAGGCGTCCATGAAGGCGCGGTCGTGGCTGACGATGAGGACGGCGCCGTCGTAGTTGGCGATAAAGCCGCGCAGCCACTGGACGCTTTCGAGGTCCAGGTGGTTGGTGGGCTCGTCCAGAAGCAGCAGGTCGGGGTGGCGCAGGAAGAGCTTGGCAAGCGCAATGCGCATCTGCCAGCCGCCCGAGAACTCGGAGCACGGGCGCTCAAAGTCGGTGACCTTAAAGCCCAGGCCGGACAGGATTTTGCGGGCGTTGCTCTCGAGCTCGTAGCCGCCCAGGTGCTCAAAGCGGTCCTGTACCTGACCGTACTCGTTAAGGAGGGCGTCGACGTCCTTGCCCTGCTCCGAGAGCTCGGTTATCTGGGCCTGCAGCTCGTTGGCGCGCTCGCCCATGCGGCGGATTTCCTTGGCAGCGGCCATGACCTCGGCAAGGATGGTGGTGTCCTTGTGCTCCAGGTTGGTTTCCTGCTCTAGGTAGCCTACCTGGCAGTCCTTGGCGTACTGAACCTGGCCGGCATCGGGGCTGTCGATGCCCATGATGATTTTGAGCATGGTGGTTTTGCCGGCGCCGTTGGGGCCCACGAGCGCGAAGCGCTCGCCGGGGTTGATCTGGAAGGACGCGCCGCTAAAGAGGACGCGTGCGCCGAAGCTTTTTTCGATCTTGTCGACCAGGAGGATCATGGTGCCGCCTTTGACCTTGTGTGCCAATATGAAAAAAGGCCCCAACTTACGTTGGAGCCTCATTCAATGCTCGGGTGGAGA
>CABUGI010000027.1 GCA_902491055.1 uncultured Collinsella sp.
TGCATGGCCTTCTCGTGCGGGTCGCGCGCCACATAGATCGGCTCCATGGTGCGCGGGTCCACGCCGGTGTAGTACATGCACGTCGACATGGTGGACGGGGTGGGGTAGAAGTCCTGCACCTGCTCGGGCATGTAGCCCATGTCGCGCACGGCTTCGGCAAGGTCCACGGCTTCCTTCATGGTTGAACCGGGGTGGCTCGAGATCAGATACGGCACAACATACTGCTTGAGTCCATACTCGCGGTTCAGGCGCTCAAATTTGCGGCAGAACGCATCGTAGACGGCTCGGCTCGGCTTGCCCATCACGGACAGCACCGCGTCGCTCACGTGCTCGGGCGCCACGCGTAGCTGGCCCGAGACATGGTGTTCCAGCAGCTCGCGTAAAAACTCGTCCGAGGCATCGGCCATGGTGTAGTCAAAACGGATGCCGCTGCGCACGAAGACCTTCTTGACGCCCGGCAGCTGGCGCAGGTCGCGCAACAGCTGCGTGTAGCCGCTTTCGTCGACCACCATGTTCTTGCATACGCTCGGCCACAGACAGCGCTTGTTCTTGCACACACCGTGCTTGAGCTGCTTGTCGCAGGCGGGGCGGCTAAAGTTGGCCGTCGGTCCACCCACGTCGTTGATGTAGCCCTTAAACTCGGGATCGCGCGTGAGCAGCTCGGCCTCGCGCATGATCGAGTCGTGGCTGCGCATCTGCAACACGCGGCCCTGGTGGAAGGTGAGCGCGCAAAACGAGCACTCGCCAAAACAGCCGCGGTTGGAGCTAATGGAAAACTTGATCTCAGCAAAGGCCGGCACGCCGCCTGCCGCGTCGTAGTCGGGATGCCAATCGCGTGCGTAGGGGAGTTCGGCCACCTCGTCCATCTCGTCGGTGGTAAGTGTTGCCGACGGCGGGTTCTGCACCACGTACACGCTGTTGGGATATGGCTCTACCAGGCGATGCCCGGTGATGGGGTCCATATTCTGCTGCTGCACGTTAAAGCTGCGGGCGTAGTTGAGCTTGTCGGCGGCAAGGTCGTCCCAGCTGGGCAGCAGGTCGTAGTCGTAGACCTCGTCGAGCGAACCCGTGCGGTAAACGGTGCCGTTGATATAGGTGATCTGATCGACGGGCAGCCCCGCGTCGAGTGCGTCGGCGATCTCGACAATCGCGTGCTCGCCCATGCCGTAGATGAGGATGTCGGCGCCCGAGTCGAGCAGTACCGAGCGCTTAAGCTTGTCCTGCCAGTAGTCGTAGTGGGCCAGACGGCGCAGGCTCGCCTCGATGCCGCCGATGATGATGGGAGCGTCCTTAAACGTCTGGCGGATGAGGTTGCCGTAGACCGTGACGGCGCGATTGGGACGGCGCCCCTCCTCGCCGCCGGGCGTGTAGGCGTCGGTGTGGCGGCGATGCTTGGTCACCGAATAGTGGTTGACCATGGAGTCCATGTTGCCGGCACTGACGAGAAAGCCCAAGCGCGGCTCGCCGAGCACGGTGATGCTGGCGGGGTCGGTCCAGTTGGGTTGGCAGATGATGCCCACCTTGTAGCCGTGCGCGTCGAGTACGCGGCTGATGATGGCCATGCCAAAGCTGGGATGGTCCACATAGGCGTCGCCGCAGATGTAGACAAAGTCGCACTGGTCCCAGCCGCGTGCATCCATGTCGGCTCGACTGACGGGGAGGAATTTATCGCGGCCCGGGCGCCAGGGGCGGGCGGGCGTCGCTTGGGAATGCTTGGCGCGGGCGACCGTGGCCTGCGCCTTGCCGCCGCGCTTTTGCTGCTGGCCCTGTTTGCCCTGCTGACTGCGCTGGTTGTTCTGAGCGTGCTGAGGCTTTTTTGCCACGATCCCTCCCGGTGTCTGTATGCTGCACGTAATTGTAACCAGTCTTTTTGGGACGGAGCTAAAAAGACTGGGGGAGTACATGGGCTGGCGGATCGGCGTGCCGATGCGGGCGCCGTTTGTTTCCAGACTGTGTATCCCCGTGTCGAAGGAGCCGTCTCGCGCGCACGCCATGTTGTCAATGGGTTACAGTATGAACGGCGGTTATGTTTCCGCCAACGCACGAGAGGGTCGTCAACAAGGAGGATGCACGACGATGCAGCGTGCCAAACAGATATCGGAGTCCATCGAACTGGGCATTATCCTGGCGCTCGCCGGCGGCTTTATGGATGTGTATTCGTACATTGGGCGCGACCATGTTTTCGCAAACGCGCAGACGGGCAACATCCTGCTTGTGGGCGTGAGCATCTCGGAGGGCAATTGGACACTTGCGGGGCGCTACTTCTTCCCTGTGGTGTCGTTTGCCGTGGGCATTATGCTTGCCGACCTGGTACACGAACGGTTTGGCAGTGTGATTCACTGGCGCCAGGTGACGGTGTTCTTTGAAGCCGTCATCTTGCTGGGCGTGAGCTTTATCCCCGGTGGCGGTTACAACCTGCTCGCCAACTGCCTCACTTCGTTTGCCTGCGGCATGCAGGTCGAGAGCTTCCGCAAGATTCACGGTCATGGCATCGCTACGACCATGTGCATCGGCAACTTGCGCAACGCGCTGCAAAACGTGGACGATTACATCATCACCCACAGGCGCGGCTTTTTGGAAAACGGCCTGCTGTACTTTGGCGTGATCTTTACCTTTGTGTTTGGCGCCGTGTTGGGCAACTGGTGTATTGAGCGCATGGGCCTGCACGCCATCGTCGTGGCGAGCTTGCTGCTGTTTGTCGCGTTTGCCATCATGTTCATCGACCGCGAGCGCGACTTGCGCTTACGCTGGAAGGTTGCGGCCGAGGCTTGGAAAGAGGGCTGTCGAAAGTAACCGAATGCGGCAAAGGGGCTGTCCCTTTGCCGCAATATTTTTCATCACCTGTTGAAACGCTTTAACAAATTTGACGTTCTCACGCGTTTTTTGTTTCAAAAGCGTTAGGATGGGACTCATAGCGTGGGGCGTAATGGGTGCCCCGCACACGATGGGAGGCTATCAATGGCTAATCGTTTCGTTCTCAACACCATTTCTTATCATGGTTCCGGCGCCATCAAGGAGATCCCCGGCGAGCTCCAGCGTCGCGGCTACAAGAAGATCTTCGTCTGCTCCGACCCCGATCTGGTCAAGTTCGGCGTTACCGCTAAGGTGACCGACGAGCTCGACGCTGCCGGCATCGCTTGGAGCCTCTACTCCGAGATCAAGCCCAACCCCACTATCCAGAACGTCAAGGACGGCGTCGAGGCCTTCAAGGCCGCCGAGGCTGACGCTATCGTGACCATCGGTGGCGGCTCCTCCATGGACACCGCTAAGGCCATTGGCATCATCATCAACAACCCCGAGTTCGCCGATGTCCGCAGCCTCGAGGGCGTTGCTCCCACTAAGAACCACGCCGTGTTCACCATCGCTGTGCCGACGACCGCCGGTACCGCTGCCGAGGTGACCATCAACTACGTCATCACCGACCCCGAGAAGGTCCGCAAGTTCGTGTGCGTCGACACCAACGACGCCCCCGAGGTCGCCGTCGTCGACCCCGACATGATGGCTTCCATGCCCGCCGGCCTGACCGCCTCCACCGGCATGGACGCTCTGACCCACGCCATCGAGGGCTATACCACCAAGGGCGCTTGGGAGCTCTCCGACATGTTCCACTTTGAGGCTATTAAGCTGATCAGCGAGAACCTGCGCGACTCTGTCGCCGAGGCCAAGTCCGGCCAGCCCGGCTCCGGCCGTGAGGGCATGGCCCTTGGCCAGTATGTCGCCGGCATGGGCTTCTCCAATGTCGGCCTGGGTATCGACCATGCAATGGCTCACACCCTGTCCGCTCACTACGACACCCCGCACGGCGTCGCCTGCGCCATGCTGCTGCCGATCGCCATGGAGTTCAACAAGCCGGTTTGCGCCGAGCGCCTGGCCAAGGTCGCCGTCGCTATGGGCGTTGACACCACGGGCATGAGCACCGACGAGGCCGCCGACGCCGCTATCGCCGCCGTCAAGCAGCTTTCCGCCGACGTGAACATCCCGCACGTCTGCGAGGCCATGAAGGCTGACGAGATCGAGGTCCTGGCCAAGGACGCCATGGCCGACGCCTGCTTCCCGGGCAACCCGCGCGAGGCGACGCTCGACGACGTCATTGAGCTCTTCAAGAAGATCTGCCCGGCTGCCTAACTTGGTTCGGCGGGCCCCTGCCCGTTAGCCCCACAATCGTCCTCGGACATGTCGGAGGCCCCGCTGCGCACTACGTGCGGCGGGGCCCCCTTCTGTCCTGCGGAAAGATTGTGGGGCTAACGGGCAGGGGCCCGCCGGCTCGTTATCGTGGCGGGCGCAGTTCTGAAGAGCTCGATGGGTCATCTCGCTAGGTAAAAAGATGGTTCGCGGTGGTATCGTTGCTGTGGGTTTAATTTGATATGAAAGGGTGATTTTGGTGTCCAAGATGGATTCTACGCTCTCCTATATTACTGACCAGTTGAAGGCGCTTACCTCGATTGCTTCGCCTACGGGCTATACCCGTGCGGCGACTGATTATCTGATGGAGACGTTGCGCGATATGGGCTTTGGGCCCGAGCGTTCTAACAAGGGTAATGTGCTCGTTGAGCTTGGCGGCGAGGGCGAGCCGCTTGTGTTGGCGAGCCATGTCGATACCCTGGGCGCCATGGTGCGTTCCATTAAGGACAATGGTCGCCTGCGCCCCACGACCCTCGGTGGGCATCAGTGGTCTACGGCCGATGGCGAGAACTGCACCGTCTACACGCGCGACGGCAATGTCTACACGGGCGTGGTTCTTAACACCGAGCCTTCGGCGCACGTGGCCGACGAGCCGGTCAAGACCATCGAGAAGAACATGGAGATCTTGCTCGACGAGAACGTCGACAGCAAGGACGATGTGCTCGAGCTGGGTATTCAGACCGGCGACATCATCGCTATGGATCCTCGCACGACGGTGACGGAGAGCGGCTACATTAAGAGCCGCTTCCTGGATGACAAGCTATCGGCCGCCATTTTGTTGGGCTTGGCGCGTGCCGTCGCCGCTGGCGAGGTGACGCTTTCGCGTAAGGTTTCGCTGCTCTTTACCGTGTACGAGGAGGTGGGCCACGGCGGCGCCTTCGTGCCGGCCGACACGCGCGAGATGATCAGCGTTGACATGGGCTGCGTGGGCGACGACCTAGGCTGCACCGAGCACATGGTGTCGATCTGCGCCAAGGATTCGGGCGGTCCGTACAACTACGACCTGGTGACGGCGCTGTCCAATATCGCGCGCGAGCTTGAGCTCGATTACGCTATCGACGTGTATCCGCATTACGGTTCGGACGTCGAAGCCACGCTCTCTGCCGGCTACGACATTCGCCATGGTCTGATCGGCCCCGGCGTGTATGCGAGCCACAACTACGAGCGTAGCCACATGGACGGCGTGCGCAACACCTTCGAGCTCGTCCGCGCCTACGTACAGCGCTAGCGATGCAGCGGCCTCGGCTGATACGGCAGTACCGACCGAGGCCGTCCTCTCTAAGTTGCGGTGAAATAGGGACTGTTTGGCGGTTTTAAACGCTTAAACAGTCCCTATTTCACCGCAACTTATGAAGGGGATGGGGCTACTTGATGGCGCCGGTCACGGTACCGCCGCCCAAGACGACGTCGCCGTGGTAGACGACGACGGCCTGGCCGGGGGCGATGGCTCGCTGCGGCTCGTCAAAAGTCAGTAGCATTTGTCCGTCGGCGCCACGTGTAAGAGTCGCTGCCTGATCCTTTTGATGGTAGCGGTACTTGGCGCCCACGCGAATGCCGCCGTCATCGAGCTCTGCCTCCATGCGGTCGGCAGGGGCGCTCCAGATCCAGTCGTCGGCCGTGAGTGCTGTGGCCGTTAGGTCCTCGGCCTCGCCCAGATGCACGGTGTTGTTGGCGGCATCGACGCCTGTCACGTATACGGGATGCGCCATCGCTACGCCCAAACCCTTGCGCTGGCCGATGGTATAGCGCAGTGCGCCGTTGTGGCGCCCGACCACGCTGCCGTCGCGCCATACGATGTCGCCCGGTGCAGCGGCATGTCCGCAGCGGCGCTCGATATAGCCCGCGTAGTCACCGTCTGGAATAAAGCAGATGTCCTCGCTTTCGGCCTTCTGGGCGTTGGTAAAGCCTTGCTCGGCGGCTATGCGGCGCACGTCGCGCTCTTTGTCTAGGCCTGCCAGCGGAAAGATCGTGTGCGCCAGGCGCTCCTGCGTAAGCGAATATAAAAAGTAGCTCTGGTCCTTTTTGGGATCTTCGCCGCGATGCAGCTGCCAGGTGCCGTCTACTGTCTGGCTTGTTTTGGCGTAATGACCCGTTGCGATGTAGTCGCAGCCCATGTCCAGCGCCGCACCGAGCAACGCGCCAAACTTTATGTGGCGGTTGCAGATGATGCACGGGTTGGGCGTCAGCCCCTCCTGGTAGGCGTTCACAAAGCGCTCGATAACGCTGTGGTCGAAGGTCTGCTGCAAGTCGAGCACATGGTGGGGTATCCCCAGACGCTCGGCGACGGCCTTCGCATCGGCGATGTCGCGGTCGACCTTACTCATGCCCGTGGCGGGATCGGGCGCGGGGCAGGTGAGGCGCATGGTGGCGCCGACGCATTCGTAGCCCTGGCTTTTGAGCAGGTACGCGGTCACGCTGGAATCGACGCCGCCGCTCATGGCGACGAGCACGCGCTTGTTGTGCATGGGGAGGTTCTCCTTGGTGGCATGTGGCCAAAAAAGAAAAGCGGCGCGGGAGGCTGGTTCCGCGCCGCAGACATTGTAGCAAGTTCGGGCGTCTCGTGGGACACCCTGATTGGATGGGCTCAGACTGCCGGGAGAGAGGAGACCGGCTCGTCCGTGGGCTCAACCTATGGGCGACAGGCCCTAGTCCTGGAACAGTGCCGTGGACAGGTAGCGCTCGCCGGTGTCGGCGAGCAGCGCCACGATGGTCTTGCCCTCGTTCTCGGGGCGCTTGGCCAGCTGCAGCGCGGCCCACACGGCGGCGCCGGACGAAATGCCCACGAGCACGCCCTCCTTGTGGCCCACGGCGCGGCCGGTCGCAAAGGCGTCGTCGTTCTCGACGGGGATGATCTCGTCATAGACCTGGGTGTCGAGGACGTCGGGCACAAAGCCGGCGCCGATACCCTGGATCTTGTGCGGGCCGGCTTGGCCCTTAGAGAGCACCGGGGAAGTGGCGGGCTCAACGGCGACGACCTGAATCTCGGGGTTCTGCTCCTTGAGGAACTCGCCCACGCCGGTCACGGTACCACCGGTGCCAACGCCGGCGACGAAGATGTCGACCTCGCCGTCGGTGTCATCCCAGATCTCGCTCGCCGTCGGTGTCATCCCAGATCTCGGGGCCGGTCGTGGCCTTGTGGATGGCGGGGTTGGCGGGGTTCACAAACTGGCCGGCGATAATGCTGTTGGGGGTCTCCTTCTGCAGCTCCTCGGCCTTGGCGATGGCGCCCTTCATGCCCTTGGAACCGTCGGTGAGCACGAGCTGTGCGCCATATGCCTGCATAAGCTTGCGGCGCTCCACGGACATGGTCTCGGGCATGGTGATGATCACCTTGTAGCCGCGGGCAGCCGCCACCGAGGCGATGCCGACGCCGGTGTTGCCGCTCGTGGGCTCGATGATGGTGTAGTCGCCACCGCGCACGAGCTTGCCGGCCTTCTCGGCCTCGTCGATCATGTTCTTGGCGACGCGGTCTTTGACGGAGCCGGCGGGGTTGAAGTATTCCAGCTTGACGAGCACGCGGGCCTTGAGGTCCTCATCGGCCTCAAAGTGAGTGAGCTCCAGAAGCGGGGTATGGCCGATAAGCTGATCGATGGACGTGTAAACGTTGCTCATGGTGAACCTCCAAAGTGTTCAAATGACTGGATACCGTGTGGTTTTACGGTGTGTGTAGCAGCGAAACCCACAAACCGTATAGGTTGTTCGTTTTGCTGTTGGCAAGCATAGTAGACACTAAAGCCTAGTAACGCAATAGGAAATAGAAGATTATTACGAGTCGATTAACCATCTTGACCGGAACGGGTATTTTCAAAACCAATTTTTCGGCTAGAATTTCTACGGACTAAATGACCGAAAGGCAGCACTATACATGTTGGTTTCTACTAAGGGCAGATATGCCCTGCGCGTTATGGTCGATCTGGCCGAGCACCAGGCGGCCGGTCGCATCCCGCTCAAAGAGATCGCGGCGCGACAGGGGATTTCCGAGAAATATCTCGAGAACATCTTGGCTACGCTCGTGCGCGCCAACATGCTCTCGGGCATGCGCGGCAAGGGCGGCGGCTACGTGCTTACGCGCCCGCCTGAGCAGTATACGGTGGGCGAGATCCTGCGCCTGACCGAGGGCAGCTTGGCGCCGGTCGCATGCCTGGACGGCGACTGCAAGGGCTGTTCGCGTTCGGACGAGTGCCCCACGCTCGACGTGTGGAAGAACCTGGACAAGCTCATCAACGACTACCTCGACGGTGTGACGCTTGATCAACTTGTCGCTCCCAACCATGGCTACGACTACGTCATCTAACCCATACCCGCCATTTGGGGACGGAGCGGAAATGGTAGATTCTCTCGCCCTTTGAGACTTGACAAATAAGAAGGCCGCCCATTTTTGCGATGGGCGGCCTTCGTTTTGGGTCGATATGACGGTTCGTATTGAACAGTTCTAGCCCTAGGCGATGCTATCGAGAATGCTGCGCATGATGGATACCAGGATGCTGCCCATAAAGGCCGATCCAAAGCCGGCAATGGAGATACCAGCGCCCAACAGATTGACCGACAGGTAGCTGGCCAGCTCGAGCATAAAGCTGTTGACTACGAGCTGAAAAATACCAAGCGTAATAATAGTGAGCGGCAGTGAGATGACCGTCAGGAACGGCTTGACGAGCGAATCGACGATGTTGAGGAACAGTCCCACAAAGGCGAAACAGACCCAGGCCTCGGCAAAACCGAAGGGTTGGATGCCGGGGACGAGGAACGTGGCGATCGCGATGGCGATCGAAGTAAAGAGCCAGTTAAGCATAAAGCGCATGGTAGGGGGTCCTTTCTTGCGCGGGGAGAGTTAGTGACGCGTGAAGCAGCTTGCCGTGGCGACTTGGACGGCTGCGCGAACGCGGGGCCTTGCCTGGATGCCCATTGTCGCAAATATTCGTGGAGCTTACGTGCGCATTCGATTTCAAAACGGCGTTCGTCCTGAAAAACGCGCCGCTGACAGAGAGTCTTGTCGCTTTAGTTTGGTGGTGTGCTACACTGCTACGGGCAAAAGCCACAGGCGTTGCCCTATTGCATAGAACGGGCGAACGATGCCCGATGTCAGTATCAACTTCGATGCCTTTTGGCGGGTTTGGCGGTGATCGATGAATATCGAGAACATGTTTGACAAGCCTGATGTCAAGCAGCTGGTCCACGCATTTAGCCTTTTGGACGACGAGAAGGATATCCAAGCGTTTTTGACCGATATCTGCACGCCGCGCGAGATTTGCGACCTTTCTCAGCGTTTGCAGGTTGCGCGCTATTTGGACGAGGGCGAGCCTTATGTTGAGGTTCAGGCCCGTACCGGCGCTTCGTCCACCACGGTGAGCCGCGTTTCAAAGGCGCTGAACGGCGAGTACGGTGGCTACCGCAAGATCCTCATTAAGTTGGAGGATGGCGAGTAGGCAAGCGACAACATTGAATTACGAAGAACCGTCCCTCCGGGGGCGGTTTTTTGATCCCTTGGGGACGGAGGAAAACGAATCACCGGGTTAGACTGACCCCCTCTGTGATCCATTTTCCTCCGTCCTCAAGGGATCAAATCTGTTGGCGTGGGGCAAATCTGTCCGCTTGGGCGGGTAGGATGGATGCATTGATTATTGCGAACAGTTTGAGCGGAGGACCATGCCTGTTCGAATCTATACCACCAATGCCGGCACGGATTTGAGCGATGCCGAGGCGGCGCTACTGGCCGACCTGGTTGCCCGCCACGGGCGCGCTGTTCTGTTGGCGCCAACATTTGCCGAGCTCGACCTGTGCCGTCATGATGCGGCGGAAGCCGGGGTTTCACTGGGTGTCGACTACAAGACGCCCACATCGTGGCTCAGCTCGCTGTGGGAGCTTATGGGCGATGGCCGCAGCTTTGTGGACAACCTTCAGCGCCAGATGCTGTTCTCGGACATGATCGACCGCCGCGACGACGCCGCTCTGCAGCCGCTTTCGCGCAGCCAGGGCACAGTGCGCATGCTCGCGCGCATGGCCCGCGACGTGTTGCCGGGCGTTGCGGGGACGGGTGCCGAACGATGCCGTGGCGACAACTGCCGGCCTGAGCCAAAAAGCGATGCCGAGGCTCGTGTGTTCGAGCTGTTGAGCGCCTATGCGAGCGGTTTGGACCGTCGAGATATGGTCGAGCCCTGCGAGGCAGCCGACATTATGGCCGGTGCCCTGGCCGATAGCCTGCCGGCGTGCGCCCGCGCCGTATGCGTGCGCGGTACCACGTCGTTTACGCACGGTCTACTCGAGCTGCTGTCTGCCGTGGCGAACAATGGGGGAGAGGTCGTCGTGCTGCTTGCCCGCGAGCAGGCGGCGATGCGCGAGGAGCTTGCCACGGCATTTGATGCCCGCGGTGTGCTGTTTGAGATCGCGCCGCTGGGGGAGGACGCCGCCGCGTCTGATGTCGCTTGCGGGGCCGCCGCTCAGCCTGCCTTTATTGAGGTCGCCGGCCCCCATGCCCGTGCTCATGTCTATGCGGACGCCATCGATAAGTTGGTGAAAGCGCACAAGGAGTCCAAGGCCGATAAAGCTACTGCAACGCCCGCCGACCCCGTGCGCGTGCTCGTCGTTTCTGCCCGGGCACCCCAGCTGTTCGGCGAGCTCGCCGCCCGTTTGGCGGCGCGTCACATTGCGGCCGAGACGACTGAGTTCACGGCGTTTTCCCAGTCCATCGCGGGCAGGCAGTTTACGGCGCTCGCCAACCTGATCGAGCGTATGAAAGCCGCCGACGAGGGCACCGCTTCCAAGACTGAGTGGTGGCCCGCGCCGGAGCTTACCGACTGGATCTACAGTCCGCTTTCGGGCGCTGATGCCGTCAATGCCCGTACCTTCGATAAGAATATGCGTCTCTCGCGCAGCAAGACTACCGCGGGCGTCAAGAGCCTGCTGCAGAGCGTTCAGGGCCAGGTGAGGGGCGCGCGCAAGGCGACGAGCGACGATAACTGGTTTAAGAACGTACCGTGTGTGGTCTCGGACGTGTTCCAGGCGCTGTGGCGTGACAAGCCCGTGACGGCGCTTAAGGCCATGCTTGCCGTTGCCGAGGCGTTGCCCGATCGCGCTCTAGGCGGCCTTGACGGCCAGGCCCGTCGCCAGGCAGAGACGGCTTTGCTGCGCCATGCCATCGACATCCTTATGAACGATGCTCGCGCGCTCGACGTGTCGCAGGCCGCGACCGTGCCGGTTCTCGACGGCGTTCGAACCAAGGTGGACAAGCGCAGTACCGCCTACGATTACGAGACCTATGAGGTCGATCGCACACCACGAGCACAAGTGCGCTTCGCGTCGCTTGCCGATGCGTCGGTTCTTCGCCCTGGCAGCTACGATGCCGTGCTGTTTGCCGATGTCGACCTGGACAGCTATCCGCTTTCGCACGAAGAGGGCCCGCTTGCCACGTTGACAGCCGAGCTGCGCCGCGACGGCGTGTCTTTGGAGCCCGCTGCCCTGCTGCGCGTGCGCTTTGGCCGTGCGATGCAGGCGGCGAGCGGTCCGGTCGCGCTCGCCCGTGTGACGCACGATCGCCAGGCACGCGAGTGCTACCCGGCAGCCGTATGGACCGAGCTGTGGGCACATGCCGAGGCCGCTGGCGCTGCCAAGCCCATGCGCGTGGGCGAGGGCGATATCATCGCCGACTTTGATCCCGCGGCAGGTGAAGGCCTCAAGCGCGAGCGCGTGACCTGTGAAGCCCCTCAGCATCTGAGTGCCGAGGCCGTGCCGTATTTGGTCCTGCGCCGTCGCGATGGCGAGGGTGAGGACGCGCCGCTCGTGCCGCGTCTGACGTCCGCCTCGCAGATCGAGGCCTATTCGACCTGCCCGCTATGCTGGTTCGTCTCGTACCGCGTGAAGCCCCAGTCGATCGACGCGGGCTTTGGCAACATGGAAAAGGGCAACTTTGTCCACGACGTGCTGGAGCATCTGCATGCCCGTCTGCCCCAAGAGGGCATGGAGCGCGTGACGCCCGAGAATCTGCCGCGCGCACAGGAGCTGCTGCACGAGGTCTTTGACGAGACGTTGGCCGAGCACGCCGGCAAGCGCGGCACGGAGGGCCCGCTGGTGCCGCTCTCTGCGGTGGAGGAACGCCAGGTGGCCGAGATCTTGCCGCAGCTGGAGGGTGTGCTTGCCTACGAGTCCGAGGCACTTGCCCCCTTTGCCCCGCGCTACCTGGAGTTTGCGTTCAACGAGCTCCAGGTCGAGTATGCCGGTTGGCCGCTCGGCGGGCGCATCGACCGCGTAGATGTGGATGCCGAGAATCGCGCCGTGGTAATCGACTACAAGCATCGTTCGGGTGTCGAGGAGTTTAAGCTTGCCGACCCCACGGTGCGTGACGAGGAGACGGGCGAGGCTCCCATCGACGACCCGCGCTGGCTGCCGCCCCATACCCAAACGCTCATCTACGCGCAGGCCATGCGTCGGGCACTGGGCTTGGATACCCGTGCAGCGCTCTATTTTTCGACCAAGGGCGGCAAGCCCGCGCTGCGCGGTGCGGCGAGCGCCGAGTTGCTCGAGGAAGAGCGCGGTGACGGTCGCATCCCGGGCCTCAAGAAGGGCTTCCCGGGCGAGGGCGGCAGCATGGACTTCGATGCCCTGCTCGATCGCGTGGAGGCCGACATCGCCGAGCGCCTGCGCGAGCTCGAGGCGGGCAACGTTGCCGCCGTCGACCCGGCGTCGGCTCAGGCCGCGCATGCGCGCTGCTCGTATAACCACGAAGGAACGTTTGTAAGGAGGGACGTGTAGACCATGGATCTTTCGACTTTGATGCCGCAACAGCTGCAGATTGTCAAAACGCTCGACCGCCCGCTGTTTGTCTCGGCGGGCGCCGGTTCGGGTAAGACCTTTACCCTCACGCGCCGCATCGTCTATGCGCTCTCGCCCGAATCCGGTCCGTTCGTTGAGCATCTGGACCAGGTGCTCGCCATTACCTTTACCAAAGATGCCGCGGCCGAGATTCGCGACCGCGTGCGCCGTGCGCTTATCGACGAGGGCATGGACGAGGAAGCACTGACCGTCGACGACGCGTGGATTTCGACCATTCACGGCATGTGCTCGCGCATCCTGCGCGCACACGCGTTGGAGCTGGGCATCGATCCCGAGTTCACGGTGCTCACCGATACCGACGAGCTTATGGACCAGGCTGTTGAGCATGTGCTGGCCCGCGCGACGGCACCCGATGCCGCCCCCGAGCTCGCCGCCTCGCTCAAGGCCCTTTACGCCTGGTATCCCATGGCGGGCGAGGGCGGGCCGTTTGGTACCGGCACGACCATTAAGGGCCTGGTGCGCGAGCTGCTGGAGCTGTCGAGCCAGTTGCCGGGCGGCATGGACGACGTGCGCGTGGCGCGCGGCCAGGCCGATACCTCGGCACTCGCCGATGCCTATCGTGCGGCGCTGGGCGCAAGCAAGGCCGCGACCGAGAAAGCGCAGGTGGCGCTCGATGCCATCGATGCGTTTGAGGCGAGCGGCAAGACCATGGCCGATGCGGCGCGACTTATGATGTCGTGCACCATGCCGCGCGCGAGCAAGGCGTTTCCTAAGGAGCAGGTGGAGCTACTCAAGGCCGAGGCGGCTGATGCGTTTATCAATATCGTGCTTGCCTGCGGCGGTTCGGCGCTCGATGCGCTGGTGGGGCTCGCCCGTGCCGTAGAGGCGGAGTACCGTGCGCTCAAGGCCGGCCAGTCCGCGCTCGATAACAACGACCTGCTGCGTATGGCTTACGAGGCGTTGCGCGATTACCCTGCCATCCGTGCTGCGTACGAGGGCCGCTTTAAGATGGTCATGATCGATGAGTTTCAGGATACCGACCAGATGCAGGTCGATCTGATCCGTTACCTGACGGGTGCGGGGGAGCGCGCGCTGTGCACTGTGGGCGATGCGCAGCAGTCCATCTATCGCTTCCGTGGCGCCGAGGTCGAGGTCTTCCGTCGCCAGGAGCGCAAAGTGGGATCGACGGCGGCGTCCGAGACTGTCGCCACGCCGGATGTCCCCACCGGCGAGCTCGTCAAGCTCGTGCGCAACTTCCGCAGCCACGACGAGGTGCTGCGCTACGTAGCACGCGTCTTTGACGGCGATGACGGCGGCCTGATGCAGGGCTTTTTGGATCTTGAGGCGAACGACGGCCGCAAGGACACGCTCGTGGCAGACGCCTCGCGTCGTCAGGCACTCTTTGTTGCCGGCGGCAGTACGCAGGAGCGCACACAGGCCAAGGCCCGCGCGATCGCGGAGCGATTCCGCGCGCTTGCCGATGCCGGCCAGCCCCAGGGCGGCATGGTGCTGCTGCTGGGCCGCATGACAAACGCCGACGTCTACGCCCAGGCTTTCCGCGACCAGGGGCTCGACTGCGTGATCGCAGGCGGCTCGGTCTTTGCCCAGGCAGCCGAGGTGCAGACGGTGCGCGCCCTAGTCTGCGCGCTCGCCAACCCGGCCGATACGGCGCAGGGCCTTATGCCGCTGCTGGCATCGCCGATGTTTGCGCTGGGCGCCCAGGAGTTTTTGGCGCTGGCGACCAAGCTCGATAGCGAGACGGGGGAGACCTCGCGCCGCAACATCGATGCGGGCATCATGAGTGATTTCGACGTGCCGGGTTTGCAAGACTTGCCGCTCGTGACGCGCGCCCGCGAGGTGCTGCGCTATGCGCTTCGTCGTGTGGGTCGCGATTCGTTCGCGGCAATCGCGCGCGACGTGGTCAACGCTTCGGGCTGGTTTGTGCGTCTGGGACAGCGTGGTCCCGAGGGCAAGGCCATTGCCGCCAACGTGCTCAAGGCGCTCGATGCCGTGGCCGAGGCGGAGGCCGAGCTCGGCAATTCTCCGCGCTCCATCGCGCTCGCCTTCGACCGCTTCTTGGCGGGCAAGGAGGCCCCGGGCGCCCTCAACGAGGAAGGCGACGGCGCGGTACGCATCATGACCGTGCATGCATCCAAGGGCCTGGAGTATCCGGTCGTGGCGGTTGCGGAGTGCTTTGGCGTGCGCAAATCGTCCGGTGCGGCTCAGATGGGGCGTGTCGAGGGCGGAGCGCAGGTTGTGGCACTGCCGGCACGCTTCGACGGCGTTAAGCTTGCCGACGGTACCTTTGTGAAGGGCGATGACGTCAAAAAGCAGTTTGAGCACGCGTTTAAGGGCAGGGGCACGTCGCTGTGGCTGCCGCCGGAGCTCATGGAGGACGTCTGCGCGACGGGTTCTCCTGCCGAGGCATTTGCTCGCCTGCGCAACGATGATCTGCAGCTTTCGCTCGAGGAGCGGGCCCGCTTGCTCTACGTTGCCATGACGCGTGCGCGCGAGCTGGTGATCTTGGCGATGGATGCCGGCGTGAGCCGTGGCAAGGTGGCGGCGCCGACCTTCGACGTCGAGACCGATCTGACCTACGATGTGCTGCGCCGTATTTTGCCGACCGACGCTCTGGACATGCCGCAGCTCGATGCCGACCGCCTGGTGTTCGACAACTCCCAGCCGGGCGACTACGAGCTCATTTCGCTTTCGGACTTTACCTTTGGCGAGCAGGCGTTTGAGGCCAACGCTTCGCTGGATGCCGAGGGCAGGCTTGTTCGTGGCGATGCCGATGCAGATGCTGCCGACGATTCGGCCAGCACAATCGTCCCCGGTCCTGCCGACCCCAAGCCCGATTCGTTTGAGCTTGTGTATCCCCAGGCAGTGGGCGTGCGCATGGGCACCTGTCCGTTCCCGGCGCGTGACTCGTATAGCTACTCGTCAATCGCCGCGGCGCTCCATGCCGAGACGGAAGACCGTGCCGCCGAGGCTCGTGTTCCCATGGACGAGTCCGGCGATGATGCAGAGTCGGATGGCTCGGAAATAACCGATGCAGACGTGGCCGCTGTCGAGCCCGCCGGCAATCCCATGGCGCTGGGCTCGGCCTTCCACGCCGCCTGCCAGTGGCTCATCGAGATGGGTACCGATGCACTGCCCGCTGAGCGTGCCGACGCCCTGGCTCGCCTGTGGCACCTGACGCCAGAACAGCGCGAGCGCTTCGATGTCGCTCTGGAGCGCTGGCTCAAGTCGTCGGTTCGTGCCGACCTGCTCGCGTGGCCGTGCGTTCGCGCCGAGGTGCCGTTCTTTTCGCTGGGCTGCGAGGACGAGGACATCGCTCGCTACGGTGCATATGCCGAAGGCGCCATCGATGCACTGGCGACGAACCCGGCGGATTCGTCACGCGCGCTGGTCATCGACTATAAGACGGGCGGCACGCCGGACGAGACGCCGGACCAGCTGCTCGAGAAGCACGCCCTGCAGGCGCGCGTTTACGCCGACGTGTTGCACAAGGCGGGCTTTGAGACGGTGACGGTCAAGTTCGTTCGCGTGGAGCAGGCGAATCCAGCCATCTTCGTCGAACCCGCCGAACCTCAAGTAGTCACCTACAATCTCTAGCCCTCAGATAACTTGCGGTGGAATACGGACTGTTTTGGCCAAAAAAGCCGCCAAACAGTCCGCATTTCACCGCAACGCATGGGAGAGCCTGGGGCGGTACAATGATTCGAACGGTTCAAACGAATAAGGAGCCATCATGCAGCTCACCAAAAAGCTTAAGGTGACGCCGGAGGAGCTTTTTGACGCTCTGGCGGGGTTCATCATGCAGGATATCGAGAACGCCACGGGCAAGCGTCCCAGCCGCAACAAGCTCAACGGCTATAAGTACGAGAAGCGCGCCCAGTCCGCAAAAGGCAAGGCCAAGGGCACGGCGATCAAGGTTAAGATCAAGCACTTTGACTACCCGTGCCTCTATGAGGTCCGTTTTCAGTATGCGGCGGGCATCAATACCATGCGCTATGAGGCTGCACCTGCTGGCGATGGTGCCTGCGAGCTCACCTATACCGAGGATTTTCAGGGTGTGGGTGGCAACACGTCTGGCACGCGCGGCAAGCTTGGCCTCTTCTTCTATGGGCGAAAGCTCAAGAGCCACGCCAACCAGACGATTGATCAAATCGTCAAATACATCGAGGGTGAGCGCCGCGTAAAGGCTAATCCCGCCTTCGCCGATGATACTGCCGAAAACGCTTCGGATGTATTCCATTGATACCCTGTGCAAAAGCTTTACCACTCTTCACATCAGCTGTGAACACTTCAGGCTTCGAGCCAGTAGCGAGCGGCCCGACAAAATTAGTTGATGGAAGTACCAAATGAATAAGAATGCCACTACGCAACTGCACATCTATTCCGCCTTTTTCGTTCTCGCGGGATTTGTTTTAAATCGGGGAGTGTTTCTACTTTTCCTTGCGGAGAAAGGAATGTCTGTCACGGAAATCGCGCTTTATCAAGCCCTGTTTAACATTGCAACGGTCGTCCTCGAGCTGCCAACAGGGTTGATAGGCGATTTCTTTGGAAAGAAGTTTTCGATTCAAGTGGGCGTGCTGCTGCTTTTCTTCCATACGGCTGGCATGCTGTTGCTCTCAGGTCCCTTTCTTGTCGTGCTTTCCCTTGTTGAGGCACTCGCCTACTCCCTTCAATCGGGATCCGAACAAGCGCTTTTATATGAAATTGCCCGGAATGCCGGTCAAGGAGAGCGCTTCCTCACCATCAATGCTCGGTTGCTTGCCGCGCAATCAATCGCTACGGGAATGGCAATTGTGCTCGGATCTTTCATTGCCCAAGTATCTTGGAGCTCCCTCTACGTATGTGTCTCCATTTTCTATCTCCTGCAGCTTTTCCTTCTGTATCCCATTGAGAGGACGGAAGCGACCCGTTCTGAAAGCTCTGAAAAGGGAAGGTTTGACACAGCCAAGATGTTCAGACGCGAAACCTGGCGTGTTGGAGAATCCGCTTTTGCGGTATTGCTTCTTCTAATCGGCACAAGCATGCTCGATGGATTCTATGGGAGTTATTACAACTTGAATCAGTTGGTATTCGACGCATTTGATGCTCCCGTCTCCATAATAGGAATCTTTTTCGGTGCATCCTATGCAGTAAATGCGACGGCCTACATTGCAGCAGATTTCTTCTCGTCGCGTTTCGGGAAAAGAAATACCATGCTCGGCTCGATGCTAATCGAGGCTGGCCTTTTCATGATTCTTCCGTGGTTCGCTTCAAATCCGCTGTGTTTGTTTGGCCTTAGCATGGTGCTTTGTTTTCTCCCAGAAGTGGTGTACATCACTTCGGAAAACTTAATCCAAGACGCGATAGCGGACGATCTCCGCGCGACGATCCTTTCCGTCGCGTCTCTGGTAAGGGCTCTCTTTTCCGCAATGTTTTTCTCCATATTTGGACATGTGTTGGGGTTATATCCCATTCAGATAGCGCTCGGTATTATTGGTGCAATCGCGATAGCAATTACCGCCGTTGTTTCATTGAAAATGGTAGGAATGCAGGTCTCCAAGAATTGATATATCGATTGACGAGCTATCCGAAGCGTCGAGCCTTCTTGATGGACATGACTATTCGTCACAAATCATTTCGCGCATCGCCGGGGTTCCAGTAATACTCGATGTATCTGGATGCCCTCATTCCCCTTTTTGAAGGTATCAAATTAGCTACCCGTGTTGGTTTGGCTAGGTTCGGGTGCTGTCCGTGCCGTGCGGTAAAATCGTTCAGTCAGAACACGAACCCGCATCGGAGCTCATCACATGGCATTCGTCCATCTGCACAATCACACTGTTTTCTCCATGCTCGACGGCGCAACCCGTATCCAGGATATGGTCAACCGCGCCGTTGAGCTGGGCATGCCCGCCGTGGCCATTACCGACCACGGCTACATGTATGGCGTGCCCGACCTGGCGCTGGCCTGCGACGCCGTCAACCACAACACGCCCGAGTACAAAACCTGGAGCCACGACAAGGCCTTCTTGGAAAAGGATCGCCGCGACGAGCTGGTGGAGCCCGATCCCGAGGAAAACCCGCGCGAGCATGCCCAGTATGTGAAGGACATGGCCATGTGGGACGAGAAGGGCAACATCGACGAGCTCAAGCCGCCCCTGGTCATCAAGCCCATCTTTGGCTGCGAGGTCTACTTTACGCCGGACGAGACCCTTGCCCGCGACCACAAGCCCGAGCTCTACCATATGATCCTCCTGGCCAAAGACCAGGAAGGCTACGTCAACCTGATGCAAACGGTCTCCGAGGCCGCCGTGCAGGGCTTTTACTACAAGCCGCGCGTGACGCTCGACAACCTGCGCCGCCATGCCAAGGGCATGATCTGCACGAGCGCCTGTATCGCGGGCATCATCCCCAAATACATCGACCGCGGTGACATGGAGGGCGCCATCAAGTGGGCCGAGACCTTCCGTGACACCTTTGATCCCGGCGACTTCTATATCGAGATTCAGGAACACGGCATCACCACCGACAACGGCCTGACCGACGAGCAGATGGACCGCACGCTCATCGACATTGCTAAACAGGTGGGCGTCAAGGTCATCGCCACCAACGACTTCCACTACCTGCGCCGCGAGGATGCGCCCGTGCAGGACGTCATCATGTGCATTGGCATGAACGCCAAGGTCGATGACCCCAACCGCATGCGCATGACCGGCTCGGAGTTTTACATGAAGACCGAGGAGGAGATGCGGGCAATGTTCCCGTATTGCCCCGAGGCCTGCGACAACACGCTCGAGATCGCCGACAAGTGCTACGTGGAGCTCGACTGGGACTCCATCATCCTGCCGCGCTTCCCGTTGCTCGACCCCGGCGAGACGCACGAGAGCCAGTTCCGCCGCGAGTGCGAGAAGGGCCTGCGCCAGCACTACGGCGACGACTGGGCCACGCGCGAGATCGGCGGCGTCAACATCAAAGAGCGCTTTGAGTACGAATACAAGGTCATTTGCGACAAGGGTTTTGCCGCCTACTTTTTGATCGTTGCCGAGTACGTGCAATGGGCCAAGGACAACGGCATCGGCGTCGGCCCCGGCCGTGGCTCGGCCGCCGGCGCTATCGTCGCCTACGCCATGAACATCACCGCGTTCGACCCGCTCGAGAACGGCCTGATGTTCGAGAGGTTCCTGTCCCCGCAGCGTACCGAGATGCCCGATATCGATATGGACTTCGACGATGAGCGGCGCCTCGAGGTCGTGGAGCACGTTCGTCAGCTCTACGGCCCCGAGAAGGTCACCCACGTCATCACCTACTCGACCATCAAGGCCAAACAGGCCATCAACGACGCCGCGCGCGTCTTGGACTACCCGGTCTACATGGGTCAGCGCCTGTCCAAGATGGTCTCGAGCGACCCCAAGGTCAAGCTCAAGCAGGTGCTCGACAAGCAGCCCGGCAAAGAGGATCTGTTTAACCCCGATTTTGCCGAGGCCTATAAAAAGGACGACGACGCCCGCCGCATCATCGACACGGCGCTCTCGATCGAGGGTCTCACCCGTGGCGAGGGCGTGCACGCGTGCGCCGTTCTGATCTGCCGCGACCCCGTCAACGAGCACGTGCCCACCAAGCTCGACACCAAGGGCGGCGTCGAGATTACCCAGTACGAGGGCCATACCGTTGCCGACATGGGCCTGCTCAAGATGGACTTCTTGGGCCTGCGCACGCTGACGGTTATCTCCAAGGCCAAGGCAAACATCAAAAAGAACTTCGGCATCGACATCAAAGAGGAAGAGATTCCCTTTGACGATCCCGAGATCTTTAAACTCATGGGCTCCGGCCACACCGCCGGCGTCTTCCAGGTCGAGTCCGCCGGCATGACGGCCACGATCAAGAACATGAAGCCCACCGAGTACAAGCACGTCGTGGCATTGATCGCTCTGTACCGCCCGGGCCCGCTGGGCGCCGGCATGGTCTCGTCCTACATCAACCGTATGAACGGCAAGGAGCCGGCCGTCTCCTACGATGACCGTCTGGACGACATCCTGGGCGAAACCTACGGCACCATGGTCTACCAGGAGCAGGTTATGCTCATCTCCGTCGAGATGTGCGGCTTCTCCAAGGGCGAATCGGACTCGCGTATCCGTAAGCCCGTGGCTAAGAAAAAGATTAAGCTGCTCACGTCGACGGTGCTGCACTGGGAGGATGGCTCGGACGAGACCACCTACGACCACTGGATGAACGGCGCTATCAAGAACAACTACACGCGCGAGGTCGCCCAGAAGATTTGGGACGATGTTCTCGAGTTCGCATCCTACGCCTTCAACAAGTCGCACTCCGCCGGCTACGCCATCCTGGTTATGCAGACGGCGTGGCTCAAGGCGCACTATCCGCACGAATACATGGCGGCCGTTCTGACGTCCTATACGGGTAAGACCGACAAGATCGTGCACTACGTCTCGGCATGCCGTCACGACGGCATCCCCGTGCTTTCGCCAGATGTCAACGAGTCCGGTACCGAGTTCACGGCTACCAAGGAGGGCGTGCGCTTTGGTCTGGCCGGCATCCGCGGCGTGGGCACCGGCGTGGCGCAGGCGATTATCGCCGAGCGCGAGGCGGGCGGTCCGTTTAAGACGCTGCACGACTTTGTCGAGCGCGTGGACTCCAGCCAGGCAAACCGCCGCGTGATCGAATCGCTCATCAAGGCAGGCGCCTTCGACTCCACGGGGTATCCGCGTCGCCAGATGATGCACTTTGTGGACAAGAACAACCCCGAGAACATCATCGATGCCGCAGTAAAGCGCCAGAAGGATCGCGCGAGCGGCCAGACGTCGTTCTTCGATATGTTTGGCGACGTTGAGGGCTCGGGCTTTGAGGTGAGCGTGCCCGATCCGGATGGCCAGGAGTGGGACCGCCACCTTAAGCTGAGCCAGGAGAAAGAGGTTCTGGGCATCTATGTCTCGGACCACCCGCTGCGCCCGTTTGAGTATGCACTTAGCAAAGCGCGCGACTTCTCGTTCTCGCAGATCGACACCGGCTATGAGGTGCAAAACCCCACGGGCGGTACCATCAACCAGGAGATTCCCGAGGGCAAGGCGCTGTGGTGGGCCGGCATGGTCTCGAGCGTGTCCAAGCGCGTGACCAAAAACGGCGACCCCATGGGCATCGTGCAGCTCGAGGACATGGAAGGCGAGGCCACGGTCGTGGTGTTCCCCAAGACCTACAAGGAGGCCGAGGGGTATCTGTACGGCGAGGTCGATCCCGAGACCGGCGCGCAGCTGTCCGACGCGTTTGTGCGCATTAAGGGCAAGCTCGAGCGCTCGGACCGCGGCGACCAGATCATCGCGCAGGAGATTGTGCCGCTGGAGCTTAGCGAGGAGAAAAACAAGCCCAAGGTCTTTGAGGTCATGGTGCCCAACAGCCGCTTTAGCCAGGGCAATATGGCGCGCCTGGCCACGGTGCTC
>CABUGI010000028.1 GCA_902491055.1 uncultured Collinsella sp.
ATGCGCGCGAGGACGGCGCGAAGATCGTGTTTTCGGGCGCGTTGCTGGACGAGGGCCTGGCGAGCGAACGCATCGAGCTCACCGTCGCGGACAACGGCTGCGGCGTGAGCGCGGCCGACCTGCCGCGCGTGTTCGAGAAGGGCTTTACCGGCGATAACGGCCGCACCACCAAGCGCGCAACGGGTATTGGCCTCTACCTGGTGGCGCGCCTGTGCTCCAAGATGGGCATCGACGTCACCGCGGCATCCGACGCCGGCGAAGGCTTTGTCGTCACGTTTGCCTTCTCGACCAACAAGTTCCAATACTTTGAGTAGTCGTCGCGGTGTAACGTCCTGGAGCGTCATTCACGTTAAGACATATATCCCAAACGGGATAATTCCATCATGATGTGCTATGATTATCCCGTTTGGGATAATCATAGGGGATTAGCATGCAAGACTGGAATGAGCGAACGATTTTTGACCCAGCTGAACTCGGTGCATATTTGCGTGAGCGCCGGAAGAAGCTCGGTTATACCCAACGCGATGTGGCTGATTTCAACCAGTGCAGTTTGCGCTTTGTGAGCGAGCTTGAGCGTGGAAAGGCGGGTGCCAATCTTCGCCAAACCCTTCAAATCGCTAACAGCTTGGGGGTCGATTTGATCCTGAGGGAGAGGGGCGACGGTTCATGGCATTAAAGGTTTATCGTGAGTATCGGGGAACGTTTGAGCTGGTCGGAGAATTTGAGAGGGCCGACCCCGTAAACGAGACGTTTGCATATGATGAGGGATATCTTGAACGCGACGATGCTGCCGCACTCTCAGCTTCTCTTCCCTTGCGACATGACCCATATACCAGCAATGAGTTTTCGGCCTTCTTTTCGGGCATGCTTCCCGAGGGCCCGGTTCGGCATGAGCTGTCGATGCGTTTTCAAATCCCCCAGTCAGACTATTTATCGATGCTCGAGCGTTTGGGCGATGAGTGCGTTGGTGCCTTGAGGTTTCTCGGCGATGAGAAATCGAGCTACGATCCGGGCTATCGTCCTCTGCAAGACGAGGATTTTGAGGCACTTTCTAAGGCGGAAGTGTTTGAGATTGCAAATGATATGCAGGATTCGAGGCTGTCGTTGGCGGGCGCTCAGTCTAAAACCGGTTGGTTTT
Source organism: uncultured Collinsella sp. (assembly GCA_902491055.1). GTDB lineage: Bacteria > Actinomycetota > Coriobacteriia > Coriobacteriales > Coriobacteriaceae > Collinsella. The sequence continues at coordinate 1,139 of CABUGI010000028.1, forward strand.
TACCGCGCGGTAAAGATGCAAAAAAGGCCGAGTCGGGGGATTGGATGCTGCCGCTCGGCTCTGCCCCCTCGACTCACATAGTCAAGATTGCTTCAACTAAACATCCGGATTTGCCGTTCAACGAATTAATTTGCATGACGGCAGCGTCTGCTGCTGGGCTTGAAATTGCCCGTTCAGAAGCTTCGGATACGATTCCTGGTGCGTTCTTTTCCGAGCGTTATGACAGAATCTGGAGCAATGAGCCGCCGTCGATGAGCGGATTCGATGTGCCTCTGAGGCTGCATCAGGAGGATTTTTGCCAAGCGGTTGGCTGGCCTTCGTATATGAAATACGAGACACGTCCCGATAGCTGCTATATGGTTCTTTGCGGCCGATTGATAAGAGAGCAATCGTCTAACGTAATTGCTGATACTCAAATGTTCGCTCGTCAGGTAATGGTCGATTATGCGTTGGGGAATTGCGACTCGCATCTCAAGAACCATTCGTTTCTCTATAGTCCGAGTTGGCGGGAAAAGAGGTTGGCCCCTGCATACGATATTATCTGCACGACGATAATGGGATACGACCATAATCTTGGGATTGATATTGGGGATCACCGGGTGATCGATGGGGTGACTCCTGAAGATTTCGAATTCATGTCTCAAGATTTGCATCTACCACTCAAGATGATTAAGAACATCGCGGCGGAAGTGGCTGAAGGGGTGTCTGCCCAGCTTGCAGAACTTGCCTCTGCAACCGGAGATTTGGGTAGGGTCGCTCTGAAAATTCAGACGGACTCCGTTGAGAGAATGAGGGTTCTGGAGCAATTCTCAGTCTAAAGCAAAGCGGGGCCACCGTAATTGTGGCCCCGCTCTTGGAAGACTTGGGCACGCGGGCTTGCGCTCCGCGATGCGTTAGGCGTACGTTTGCTATTTCACGACCAAGATGTCGCAGTCCGTGTTGCGCAGCAGGAACGTCGAAATCGAACCCAGCAGCGCATACTTGATCGAGGACAGGCCGCGGGCGCCGCAGAGCACCAGGTCGGGCTTAACCACGTCGAGCATCTCGTCCTTGAGCGTCTCGCGAATACGGCCGGCGCGAATCATGACCTCGACCTCGGGAATATCGGGATTGGCCTTGGCCTCTTCGAGCTGCTTGGCGATGGAGTTCTTAAATGCCTCCTCTAGGCCGTTGACCAGATCGACCGGATAGGAACCGGCGCTCTCGAGCGCCGTGGAATCGATAACGTGGCCGATGATTAGCTTGGCGCCGTTGTTCGCGGCGACCTTGATGGCGCGTGCGAGCACAAAATCCTGCTGCTCAGTACCGTCGAGTGAAACAAATACCTTGGTGTAGCCCTCGTTCATGGTTTCCTCCTTGGTCTATCGCACGGGCGCGGGGCTCGTGCATCGGGCGGGCGCGGGCGCGTTGGCCGCCGGACACTTTATCTTGTTGCAGTTATACCCAAGGATTTGGGTTTGACCGCTCGCAATTCTGTGAACGGGCGAGTTTTTTGGTAAGGGTAGGCGTAGACGCGCCCGAACGGTTGATAATGGGACATCGCCCGCACCGTCCGCAGAACAATATCGGCGGGTGTCTAACGAGGGGGTCCCTTTGGATATTATCGAGCTTCTAAAATCTGCCTTCATGGGCCTGGTCGAGGGCATCACCGAATGGCTGCCTGTTTCGTCGACCGGTCACATGATCTTGGTGGACGAGTTCGTCAAGATGAACGTGAGCGAGACGTTCTGGAATATGTTCCTGGTCGTGATTCAGCTCGGCGCCATTCTGGCCGTCTGTGTGCTGTTCTTCCATGAGCTCAATCCGTTCTCGCCCAGCAAGGGCAAGGAGGGCCGTCGCGACACCTGGGTGCTGTGGGGCAAGATTGTGCTCGGCTGCATTCCCGCCGCGGCGATCGGTCTGCCGCTTAACGACTGGATGGAGGAGCATTTCTACAATGCTCCCGTCGTGGCGCTGGCGCTCATTGTGTACGGCGTGCTGTTTATCGTGATCGAGAACTGGCGCGCGAGCAAGCGCGAGGAAATGGCCGTTGCCGGTTCGTTTGGTTCGCGTGCTGTGGTGTCGGGTGGACGTCCCGCCGGTGCGCACTTTGCGGCGCCCGCCGCGGCTACCGCTGAGGATGAGGACGATGACGAGAATCTGGACTTTGGCTCCATCGCCACGCTCGAGGACCTGAGCTGGAAGACTGCGCTGGGTATCGGCTGCTTCCAGGTGCTTTCGCTGGTGCCTGGTACGTCTCGCTCCGGTTCTACCATCATCGGCGGCCTGCTTTTGGGCTGCACGCGTTCGGTGGCGTCCAAGTTTACGTTCTTCCTGGCCATTCCTGTCATGTTTGGCGCGAGTGCGCTCAAGCTGGTCAAGTATTTCATCAAGGGCGGTACGTTCGGCGCCAACGAGGTCGCTATCCTGGGCGTGGGCTGCGTTGTGGCCTTTGTGGTTTCGCTCATCGCTATCAAGTGGCTTATGGGCTTCGTCCGCCGTCACGACTTTAAGTGCTTCGGCGTCTACCGCATCATTCTGGGCATCGTGGTGCTTGCGTACTTCTTTGTTCTGGAGCCTATGCTCGGCCTGTAACTTGGTTGACGCTGCGCGGCGGCCAGAGCGACAACTTGTCATTCAAAGGGGGTGGCATGACCAAAAGGTCTATGCCGCCCCCTTTTCATGCCAATTTGTTCGCCCTGACCGTCGCTCGCTGCTGCTGCCATGACATCGGTGGTTTCGTGATTGTCAATAGATTGGTGCAAAGTAACCTGACCCCATTGCGCCAAATCCGCTGGGGCGGGCCTGACGGCGGCGCACGGAGTCGTGGTGTGATTTGCGTCGGTGTCCGCGCGGCTCGGTATACTGGTACGGCTCAAACTATGGCGCTGCCCGCAGGCGCGCCGTCCGTCAGATGAGGAGTCGCCCATGACCCAGCCCTTGCCCTGGGAAAAGAACGCCGCAGTACCCGTGCCGCCCACGCCGGAACCCGTGCCGCTCGATGCATACACCGCCCCCGCTGCGCCGGAGCCCGAGCTCGTCCCGCTCGACATCTACGACGCTCCCGCGCCGGCACCCAAACCCGCCAAGCCGCTTGTCGACATCGACAGCCTTAATCCCGCCCAGCGCGAGGCGGTCCTGACCACCGAGGGTCCGTTGCTGGTCCTTGCCGGCGCCGGCTCGGGCAAGACCCGCGTCTTGACCTTCCGCATCGCACATATGCTCGGCGACCTGGGCGTTAAGCCCTGGCAGATCCTTGCCATCACGTTTACCAACAAGGCCGCGGCCGAGATGCGCGAGCGTCTGGCGGCACTCATCCCCAGCGGTACCCGCGGCATGTGGGTGTGCACCTTCCATGCTATGTGCGTGCGCATGCTGCGCGAGGACGCTGACCTGCTGGGCTACACCGGTCAGTTCACCATCTACGATGACGACGATTCCAAGCGCATGGTGCGCGATATTATGCAGGCGCTCGGCATTGAGCAAAAGCAATTCCCCATCAATATGATCCGCAGCAAGATCAGTTCGGCCAAAAACGCCATGATCGGCCCCGAGGACATGCTCAAATCCGCCGACAGCCCCAACGACAAAAAGGCCGCGCAGGTCTACCTGGAGCTGGAACGCCGCCTGCGCGCCGCCAACGCGATGGACTTCGACGACCTGCTCGTGCGCACGCTTGAGCTGCTGCGCACCCGCCCCGAGGTGCTCGATAAGTACCAAGAGCGTTTCCGCTACATTAGCGTCGACGAGTATCAGGACACCAACCACGTCCAGTACGAGATCGCCAACCTGCTGGCCGCCAAGTACCAAAACCTCATGGTCGTGGGCGACGACGACCAGTCCATTTACAGCTGGCGCGGTGCCGACATCACCAACATCCTGGACTTTGAGAAGGACTTTAAAAACTGCAAGACCGTCAAGCTGGAGCAGAACTACCGCTCCACGGGTCATATCCTGAGCGCCGCCAACGCCGTGGTGCGTCACAACTCGCAGCGCAAGGACAAGCGCCTGTTTACGGCCGAGGGCGACGGCGAGAAGATCCAGGCCTTCCAGGCAAGCGACGAGCGCGACGAGGGCCGCTGGATTGCCGGCGAGATCGAAAAGCTGCACTCCAAGGGCACGAGTTACGACGATATCGCCGTGTTCTACCGCACCAACGCCCAGTCGCGTATCCTCGAAGATATGTTCCTGCGCGCAGGCGTGCCCTACAAGATTGTGGGCGGCACGCGATTCTTCGATCGTGCCGAGATCCGCGACGTCATGGCCTACCTCAAGATGATCGTGAACCCGGCAGACGAGATGAGCGTCAAGCGCGTCATCAACACGCCGCGCCGCGGCATCGGCTCCACCTCGATCCAAAAGATTGAGCAGCTGGCGCGCGACAACCGTTGCTCGTTCTTCCAGGCTTGCGAGATCGCAACGGCCGAGACGGGCATGTTTAGCGCCAAGGTGCGTAACGGCCTGTCGAGCTTTGTGTCGCTGGTGCGCGAGGGCCGTCGCATGGGTGGCGAGCTCAAGGACGTCGTCGAGATGATTGTCGATAAGACGGGCCTGCTGCAGGCTTTCCGCGCCGAGGGCACCATGGAGTCCGAGAGCCGCGCCGAGAACATCCAGGAATTCCTGGGCGTCGCCGCCGAATTTGAGGAGACGCACGAGGATATCGAGGGTACGCTCGAGAGCCTAGAAGAGCTGCGCGCAGCCGGTGTTGCCGACGTGCCTGCCGGCGCCGAGCCCGAGACCGTCGTGTTGAGCGCGCCTGCGCCCGAGCCCGGTCCGTCTGCGCCCGCGTCTTCGTTTGAGGCGCTCGTTGGCGCGCGCGATGCCGCGGGCTCTAATCCGCTCGATGGCTTGGCCGCTCCGGCACTGTCTCCGCAGGATGCCCTGGCCGCCGCCATCGCGGGCAACGCGTATGCCGCGCCGACGGAGCTGCCGGCGGGTGCCGTGCATGCCGACGAGATCGAGCGCACCTACGGCCCGCTCACCTGCAAAGCGCTGCCTGCACTCATGGAGTGGCTGGCCCTGCGCTCCGACTTGGATTCCCTGGCCGGCGAGACGCATGCCATCACCATGATGACCATCCACTCCGCCAAGGGCCTGGAGTTCCCGGCGGTGTTCGTGGCCGGCATGGAGGAGGGTATCTTCCCGCACGTGCACGACTTTGGCGGTAGTGACGATCCGGGCAAGCTCGAGGAGGAGCGTCGCTTGGCCTACGTCGCCATCACGCGCGCTCGCAAGCGCCTGTTCCTGACCTATGCGGCCACGCGTCGCACCTACGGCTCGACCTCTGCCAACCCGCGCTCGCGCTTCCTCAACGAGATTCCGTTTGAGGACATCGAGTTTAGCGGTATCGGTTCTGCCGGTTTTGAGGGCACGGGCTGGGAGAAGCGCGGCGACCGTCACGGCACGTTTGGCTCGGGTATGGGCTCGGACATGTATGGCGGCAAGGTGTTCGGTTCGCATACGCGCTCGACCGGCGGTTCCGGTTCGCGCGGCGGATCGAGCTTTGATGACTTCTTTGGCGGCAGCAGCTATGGGACCGAGCGCCATCGTGGGGTCTCGCCCGACGCTGGTCGTGTTGCCTCGACCTTTGGCTCGGGCGCGCCGCGAGCCAAAAAGCCGTCATCCAAGGTATCCCCGACGGTGGAGCGCAAGGTCGATCGTGCCAGCGCATCGCAAGACTTTGCCGCGGGCGATACCGTGAGCCACAAGACCTTTGGCACGGGTACCGTGATCTCGGTCGCTGGAGACATGATCGAGGTCCAATTCGAAAAGACCGGCCAGACCAAAAAACTGATGAAGGGCTTTGCTCCAATCGTCAAGCTGTCGTAATCCCGGCGGACCCGGGCGGGCGTATGGGGCAACATCGCCTGCTCGGGCAGTCCTGCGCAAGACGGAGAGCACATTAAGTGCTCTCCTTTGCGTGCGGAACTCGCGATCGATGTTGCCCCATACGCCCGCCCAGGTCCTTAGATAACGTTGCTTGCGAACGTCGCTCTGCTCGTTCGTCTTTTTGGTCTGGAGAGCCGGGTGAGCTGATAAATAGATATGGCAAGGGGCTCCCCCGTACATGGACGGGGGAGCCCCTTGTTGCGTTTGGGTTGTTGGTGCGATCTACAGATGCGAGACGATCAGTTCCATCTTGCCTTTGAGGTCGATGGAGCTGACGGTGCTCGGGGCCAGCAGGTGGCTTCCCTTGTGGACGGGGTCGCCGCAGACGGTGCCTTCGCCGTCGATGACCGACAGGCACATGAAGGGCCAGCGCTGGTCGAGGATCTTGCTGCCGTCGACACGCACGCGATCGACGGTGTAGCAGGGGTTAGACTCGAGCTCGGTCACGCCGTCCACCTCGGGCGCGGTCACGGTACCATCGACCGGGGCCTGGACGTCAAAGTCGATGCAGTCGAGGCTCTGCTTAATGTGCAGCGGGCGCAGTTTGCCGTCGGTGCCCGGGCGATCATAGTCGTACAGACGATACGTCACGTCGCTCGACTGCTGCGTTTCCAAAATGAGCGTGCCGGCCTTGATGGCGTGAACGGTACCGGAATCAATCTGGAAAAAGTCGCCCTTGTGGATCGGTAGTACGTTGAGCATGTCGTCCCAGCGGCCGTCCTTGATCATCTGTGCGGCCTCAGTGCGGTCTTTAGCACGCTGGCCGACGATGATCGTGGCGCCGGGCTCGCAATCCAGCACGTACCAGCACTCGGTTTTACCCAGGCTGCCGTTCTCGTGCTCGGCGGCGTACTCGTCGTTGGGATGAATCTGGATCGAAAGGTCGTCCTTGGCGTCCAGAATCTTGATGAGCAGCGGGAACTCCTTGCCCTCGCAGTTGCCAAAGAGCTCGCGGTGCTCGGCCCACAGCCACGACAGCGTGTGGCCGGCGTACGGTCCCTCCGCAATCTGGCAGTCACCGTTGGGATGGGCCGAGATGGCCCAGCACTCACCGATGGGACCTTCGGGAATGTCGTAACCAAATACGGTTTCGAGCTGGCGGCCACCCCAGATCTTCTCGTGGAAGATCGGCGTCAGTTTAATCAAATCGGACATATTCATACCCCCATTATGTTGCGCGGGCGTTGCACAAAACAGCTCAAAACGAGCGCCCGCGTGACTACAAAAACTTATGCCAACGTTACGTTGTGCAACTCAAAGCGATCGCCAACGTTGCGCGAGATCGAATACTCAAAGGCGGCGCCGCTGTCCAAAAAGCCAATCTGGGTGAGCTCGAGCAGGGGAGAGCCAAGTTTGGTGTCCAGACGCTCGGCTTCTTCCTCGGTTGCTGCCACGGCGCGAATGGTACGGTGGAAGCTCGAAATCTTCAGCCCACATTGCTCGCGGATGAAGCGGTAGACCGATCCGTACAGGTCCTTCTTTTTAAGGCCTGGGATCAGCTCGAGGGGCATGTAGGTGTACTCGATAACGATGGGCTTCTCATCGGCCTGACGCACGCGCACGACGTGATAGGCAAAGTCATCCTCGGCAATTCCCAGCTGGGCTGCGATGTCCGCTGGTGGATTAACGATCGAGAAATCGTAGACCACCGAGGTCACCTTCTCCCCGCGATGCTCATACGAAAAACCCTGGGTACGGTCGTTTTTGCCCTGGAAAAACGCCTGGCCGGGAAGCCCCGCCGTGTCCTTAACGTAGGTACCCGATCCACGCCGGCTGGTAATAAGACCTTCTTCGGTGATTTGTTCAATAGCTCGTTTGACGGTGATTTTGGAAACGTTATAGAGCTTGCAGAACTCAACGACGGTAGGAAGCTTGTCGCCCGGTTTAAGAGCGCCATCCTCGATAGTGCGACGAATATCTGCAGCTATCGCTTCGTATTTGGGAATCATGGAACCTCCTTTCAAACTTGGTTGAGTATAAAAGAAAGTATAGTCAACACCTAAGTATCTCTATTGAGTTATTGAAAAGTTCGAGAAAGATAAAATTAAAAGTCGCCCCGCTTGAAAAATTAGAGCGTTTTAAATGATAAACGTCTGAGTAGTGTCGTGTTGAGAAATGATCGGTCCGAGGACGGGGCCGAACCGATATAACACCCAGCGAACCGAATCTCGTACTCTGCGCTTCCCCAGATAAAACCTGCCAAAACAAACCTGTCCTTTTTGGTAGGTTTTTGCCTTGGGAGCGGTACCATACAGGCAATGTTTAAACGAGAAAGGCGGGCTCCCATGGAACCTAAGCAGTATTACATCGGCATCGACGTCGGCGGCACCTCGGTCAAGGAGGGTCTGTTCGATGAGGACGGAAACCTGCTTGCCAAGGCCAGCGTGCCCACGCCTCCCATCGTTGACGCTGCGGGCTTTGCCGCGGTGACCGAGGCTATCGACCAGGTGGTCGCCAAGGCCCAGGTTCCGCGTGCCTTTGTGGCGGGCATTGGCTTGGCCGTTCCGTGCCCCATCCCGGCATCGGGCGATGCCAAGGTCAAGGCCAACATTGCCATTAACCTGCCCGAGCTCAAGATTGCCATCCAGGAGCACTGCCCCGACGCGGTCGTTAAGTACGAGAACGACGCCAACGCCGCTGCTATGGGCGAGGCCTGGCTCGGCTCTGCCAAGGGCGTACAGAACGTGGTGATGGTCACCATCGGTACCGGCGTGGGCGGCGGCGTTATCGTTAACGGCGATGTGGTATCGGGCGTTGTGGGCGCCGGCGGCGAGATTGGCCACATGTGCCTGAACCCGGCCGAGGAGCGTACCTGCGGCTGCGGTGGCCATGGCCACCTGGAGCAGTATTCCAGTGCCACCGGCGTGGTGAGCAACTACCTTGCCGAGTGCAAGAAGGCGGGCGTCGAGCCCATCGAGCTCACCGGCCCCTCAGATTCCAAGGACGTGTTCCAGGCCTGCCGCGAGGGTGACAAGCTGGCGCTGGCAGCTGCCGATACCATGGCCGACTATCTCGGCCGCGCTCTGGCGCTTATTGCCAACGTGGTTGATCCCGAGATGTTCCTCATCGGCGGCGGCGCCTCCGCTTCGGCCGATGTCTACCTCGACGCCGTTCGCGAGCACTTCCAGCGCTACGCGCTTTCCGCCTCGCGTGAGACGCCCATTAAGGTCGCTTCGCTCGGCAACGACGCCGGCATCATCGGCGCCGCCTACGTAGCTCTGCGCGCCGCCGGTAAATAGCTGGTGCAAGGGGGTCAGGTTACTTTGCACCAACACGGTGAAAAGGGACGGCCTTGGCCCCCGTGCCTGCCCCAAAATATGCCGTGGCCCTTCCGTCTGCGAAGGCTCGGCATCGGCGTGCTACCATAGCTACGTCCAAGTACACATATCAAGTGGAGGATATCCATGGCAAACGTTCTTGTCTTTGGTCACCAGAACCCCGATAACGACGCCATCATGAGCGCCGTCGTCCTGTCCCAGCTGCTCAACCAGGTTGAGTATGCCGGCAACACCTACGAGGCCTGCGCCCTTGGTCAGCTTCCGGCAGAGTCCGCCAAGCTGCTCGCCGACGCCGGTATTGCCGAGCCTCGCGTGATTGAGTCCGTCGAGGCCGGTCAGCTCGTCGTCCTCACCGACCACAACGAGTCCGCCCAGTCCGTCGCCGGTCTTAAGGACGCCACGGTCTTTGGCGTCGTCGATCATCATCGCATCGGCGACTTCGAGACCGCCGGCCCGCTGCACTACATCTGCCTGCCCTGGGGCTCCAGCTGCACCATCGTCACCAAGCTCGCCGGCGTGCTCGGCGTTGAGCTTTCCGACGTCCAGGCCAAGCTGCTGCTCTCGGCCATGATGACCGATACGCTCATGCTCAAGAGCCCCACCACCACCGATGTCGACCGCGCCGTCGCCGCCAAGCTCGGCGAGCAGGTGGGTGTCGACCCGGTCAAGTTTGGCATGGAGGTCTTCCTCACCCGTCCGTCCGGCTCCTTCACCGCAGCCGAGATGGTCGGCAACGACATCAAGATGTTTGAGCCCGCCGGCAAGAAGCTGCTCATCGGCCAGTACGAGACCGTCGACAAGACCCGTGCGCTCGGCATGATCGACGAGATTCGCGAGGCCATGCGCGCCTACGCCGCCGAGAAGGGTGCTGACGGCATTGTCCTGTGCATCACCGACATCATGGAGGAGGGCTCGCAGGTCCTGCTCGAGGGCGAGACCGAGGCTGCTCAGAAGGGCCTGGGCATTGCCGACGAGCACGACGGCGTCTGGATGCCGGGCGTCCTCTCCCGTAAGAAGCAGGTCGCTGCCCCCATCATGGCCGCCTGCTAGGTTCTTTTGACCTAACACCGACGACCGGACCGCGGACGCCCCGCGCTCCGGTCGTTTTTTGTGCACGGCGCCGCGTCGTCTCTTGGATAGGCGCGCCCGTGCCGTTGAGCAAATAATGTTCAACCTGTGGTTCCGCTTTTCGGCCACGCCTGCGTGCCTGTCGTGCAGGGTAGGCTAGATGCAAGCGTAATACGTTAGAGCGCGGCACCGCCACTTGGGCGGGCCGTGCTTTTTTAAGACGGGAGCTTTCCCGTGAAAGGAGCCGCCCATGGCAGCACCCGAGCAGCTGTTTAACGTTCGTGAGCGCAAGCGTTTTGAGCGCCACGACATTTGGGAGCGCATCACCGAGAACGGCACGATTTCCGCCGCCGTCATGGTCTTCGCCGCCATCGCCGCCGTCATTTGCGCCAACACCGATGCCTACGAGGCCATCCATCACTTTTTGGAGACCCCGCTGTATGTGGGTCTGGGCAACCTTACGGCCGGTCTTACCGTTGAGCTTTTCGTCAACGACTTCCTCATGGCGATCTTCTTTTTGTTGGTGGGCATTGAGCTTAAGTACGAGATGACGGTCGGCGAGCTCAAGAACCCGCGCCAGGCTATGCTTCCCATGCTGGCGGCCGTGGGCGGCGTCGTCGTTCCCGCCTGCATCTATCTGATCTTTAACCATGCCGGCGCGCACAACGGCTGGGCCATTCCCATGGCAACCGATATTGCCTTTGCGCTGGGCGTGCTGTCGCTTTTGGGCAACCGCGTGCCCAACGGCGTGCGCGTGTTCTTCTCGACGCTCGCCATCGCCGACGACCTCATCTCCATCGCCGCCATCGCCATCTTCTACGGTCAGAGCCCCAATCCGTTTTGGTTGGGCGCCGCCGCGCTTGTGACCTGTGCGCTCGTGTGGCTCAACAAGACGCAGCATTATCGCCTTGCCCCGTATTCGGTACTGGGCCTGCTGTTGTGGTTCTGCATGTTCAAGAGCGGCGTGCACGCTACGCTTGCTGGCGTCATCCTGGCCTTCACCATCCCAGCCAAGTGCGGTGTTAAGCTTGATAGTCTCACCGATTGGCTGGGCGAGTGCTTGCCGCTGCTCGATGACCGCTACGACGACGAGGCGCACATCCTGGGCCAGCATGACTTTACCGTCTCGACCACCAAAGTCGAGCGCGTCATGCACCGCGTGACCCCGCCGCTCATCCGCATGGAGCGCCTGATCTCCACGCCGGTCAACTTTGTGATCCTGCCGATCTTCGCGTTCGTCAACGCACAGGTTCGCCTGGTGGGCGTGGACATGAGCACGCTACTCACCGACCCGGTGACGCTCGGCGTGTACTTTGGCATGCTGCTGGGCAAGCCGATCGGCATCTTTGGCATGACGTTCGCCCTGGTCAAGCTCAAGGCCTGCGAGCTGCCGCACAATGTCAACTGGCATATGATTGCCGGCGTGGGCATTCTGGGCGGTATCGGCTTTACCATGTCGATTCTCATCAGCGGCCTCGCCTTCCCGACGGCCCAGTTTGAGGTTCTGGCCGCCAAGGCCGCTATTCTCGCCGGCTCTGTCACCGCGGCCGTACTTGGCATGATCTACATGAGTGTGATCTGCAAGCACCCCGCGCCCAAAGACGAGTAAAAGCGCATACAAGTTTGAAAACGCCGCCCGTGAACACCATCACGGGCGGCGTTTTAGTCATTCGGGACGTTCTTAAATGACTAGGTTTATTCTACGGTGCCGTAGATGGCGCCCCAGCCGTGGGCGGCTAGGGCAGAGTTGAGCTGGTCGCAAAGTGACTGGCGGTCGTAGTAGCCGGGCGGCAAAAGGTTGACGATCTCCATGAGATCGGGCGCCAGGTCCAAGATTTCGGCCTGTACGATCAGATCCAGGCGGTCGATGGCGTGGCGGTCGTAAAACAGTCCGTCGACCAGGCGCTGAAGGTCGCCGAATTCCTCGGCCTGGAACGATCCGTACTCCATAGTGCCTCCTTGGGCGCTTCATGCCGGCATGCGCGGCGATTCGTAATTCATTGCGATGGACTTAATCTATCACGGCTTCATAACGTTGCGACGGTAGCGGTCTATACTTAGAAGAATTGCAACGTACCGCTTCGTGAAAGGTCGCACCCATGCAGACGATCTACCAGAAGATGGAAACCACCGAACTCGATGCCGCCATCGAGGCGCTCAAGGCCGAGGTCGCCGAGGTCAAGGCCAAGGGCCTGGCGCTCGACATGGCCCGCGGCAAGCCGTCGCCCTCCCAGGTGGACATCTCTCGACCCATGCTCGATATCCTCAATGCCGATGCCGATCTGCACGACGGCAACGTCGATTGTTCCAACTACGGCTGCTTTGAGGGCATTCCCTCGGCACGCAAGCTAGCGGGGGAGTTTTTGGGTTGCCCCGCCGAGCAGACGCTCGTACTGGGTTCGTCGAGCCTTTTGATCGAGCATGACATCGCCGGCATGTTCTGGCGCTGCGGCTCGTGCGGCAGCGAGCCCTGGGAGGCTTACGAGGCCGCGCACGACGGCAAGAAGGTCAAGTTCCTGTGCCCGGTTCCCGGCTACGACCGTCACTTTGGCATCACCGCCGACCTGGGTATCGAGAATGTCCCCGTCGCGATGACCGACAACGGCCCCGACATGGACGAGGTCGAGCGCCTGGTTGCCGCCGACGACTCCATCAAGGGCATCTGGTGCGTGCCCAAGTATTCCAACCCCACGGGCATCACCTTTAGCGAGGACACCGTGCGTCGCCTGGTTGAGATGCCCACGGCCGCACCCGATTTCCGCATCTTCTGGGACAACGCCTACTGCGTGCACGACCTGTACGACGAGACCGACGAGCTCGCAAACATCTTTGACCTCGCTCGCGCGGCGGGCACCGAGGACCGCGTGGTGGCATTTGCCTCGACGTCCAAGATCACCTTCCCGGGTGCCGGTATCGGCTTTATCGGTGCGAGCCCCGCGGTTATCGCGGAGTTCTCCAAGCGCCTGAAGGCCGGCCTCATCAGCGCCGATAAGCTCAACCAGCTGCGTCACGTGCGCTTCCTTCCCACCATCGAGGCGGTCAAGGAGCACATGAAAAAGCATGCCGAGTTCCTGCGCCCGCGCTTTGAGGCTGTCGAGCGAAAGCTCACCGAGGGCTTGGGCGACACGGGCTGCGCCACCTGGACGCACCCCCGCGGCGGCTACTTTGTAAGCTTCGATGGTCCCGAGGGCTCGGCCCGGAAGGTCGCCGCGCTCTGCGCCGACCTGGGCGTCAAGCTCACGCCGGCTGGTGCCACCTGGCCTTATGGCAAGGATCCGCGCGACACCAACATCCGCATCGCGCCGAGCTATCCCACGGTCGAGGACCTGGAGGCCGCGCTCGATGTGCTGGTGCTGGCTGCTAAGCTCGTCGCTGCCGAGCTTGCGCGTGCCGAGCGCGCCTAACGCGCGGCTTCCCGTACTATCCGCACTTTCGATACGTAAAGGAGCGTATACATGGATTTGGGTATTTCCACCAACCCCACGCCAGAGCTCTACACCATTAAGGTGGCCGGCGAGATCGATATCTCTAACGCCGATAGCTTGCGCAATGCCATCGACCTGGCGCTCGAGCAGCCCACTGAGGCCGTTGAGCTCGATTTTGCCCAGGTGAGCTACATCGATTCGACGGGCATTGGCGTGCTCGTGGGCGCCGCACACCACGCGGTCGACCACGGCAAGCGCTTTAGCTGCACCAATGTGCAGCCCCCGGTGATGCGCGTGGTTCAGCTGTTGGGTGTCGACCAAGAGATTTCGATCACCGCTGCATAATCTTTGCCCCCAAAAGGGCGTGCCGTTTGGCATATGTTTGTGATGCGCTCGGACGTTTTGGCGTCCGGGCGCTATACTTAACCGAATGAATAGACGAGTTCCGGCCGAATGGCGCGGTGCGGGCTCGACTCACATCGAGCCTTGGAGGTATGTGTGTTTGGTATTGGAGAGGGTGAGCTCGCGATCATCGTGGTCTTCGGCTTTTTGCTGTTTGGCCCGGATAAGCTCCCGCAGATGGGCCGCACGATCGGCCGTGCCATCCGTCAGTTCCGCGAGACGCAGGAAAAGATGACGGCCGTTGTTCAGTCCGAGATTATCGATCCGGTGAGCGAGGCCGCTTCGGCCCCGGTCAAGCCCAAGAAGGCTGCTGCGACCGACGACGATTCCGATGCGGACGAGGATGCCGCCGAGACGGCAGCGCCCGCCAAGAAGGAGACCTTTGCCGAGCGTCGCGCCCGTCTTGCTGCCGAGAAGGCCGCGAGCGAGGCTGCCGCCGAGGGCGAGGGTGCTGCTGAGGAGTCCGAGGCCAAGGGTGCAGAGCCTGCCGCCGCTGCTGCTGCCGCAGCCGAGCCCGAGCCTGCTGCAGAGCCGGAGCCCGAGCCCGAGCCGGCAGAGCCCACGACGGCTGACCTCTACGCCCGTCGTCCCCGTAAGCGCAAGGCTGTCGTCGACCAGCTCGCTCGCGAGCTCGAGGCCGAGGACGACGCCGCTGCCGCCGACGCCCCGAAGGGAGGCGATGAGTAATGCCTATCGGACCTGCGCGTATGCCGCTCTTCGATCATCTGGGAGAGCTCCGTCGCCGCCTGACCATCGTGGTCGTATCGGTCTTTGCCGCAGCCATCGTGCTGTATTTCGCCACGCCTGTTGTGCTCGACATCCTGGAAGATCCCATCCGCTCCTTTGTACCGGACGGTAAGTTCTACATCACCACCACGCTCGGCGGCTTTGGTCTGCGCTTCTCGCTGGCCATCAAGATGGCCGTGGTCATGTGCACGCCCATGATTATCTGGCAGATTCTGGCGTTTTTCCTGCCGGCACTTCGCCCCAACGAGCGCAAGTGGGTCGTGCCCACGGTGCTCGCCTCGACGGTGCTGTTCTTCTTGGGCGCAATCTTTTGCTACTTCATCATCATTCCCGCGGGCTTTGAGTGGCTCATCGGCGAGACTTCGGCAGTCGCCACGGCGCTGCCCGATCTGGAGAACTACGTCAACATGGAGCTGCTCTTTATGATCGGCTTTGGTGTGGCGTTTGAGCTGCCGCTCATCATCTTCTACCTGTCCGTCTTCCATATTGTGTCCTACGCGGCCTTCCGCGGTGCCTGGCGTTACGTATACGTTGGCCTGCTTGTGGGCTCGGCTGTGATTACGCCCGACGGTTCGCCCGTCACGCTGGGCCTCATGTACGGCGCCCTGCTCTCGCTCTACGAGATTTCGCTTGCCATCGCCCGCGTGGTCATTACCGCGCGCGAGGGCAAGGAGGGCTTGTTCGTGAGTCGTCTGGACCTGTTCTCGGACGATGAGGACGACGAGGAGTAAATCGGTATGCACGAGGTTGGCATTGTCAACGGCATACTCGATACAGTGATTCGCGCGGCGCGTGGGGCGGGGGCCTCGCGCGCCGTTTTGGTAACGCTGCGTATCGGGGATATGACCGAGGTGGTGCGCGAGGCGCTCGACTTTGCGTGGGAGACGTTCCGCGACGAGGACCCGCTCACGCGCGGCTGCGAGCTTGCCGTGGAGGAAGTCCATCCACAAAGCGAGTGTCTGGACTGCGGTGAGGTCTTCGATCATGACCGTTTCCATTGCCGCTGCCCCCAATGTGGCGGCGCCAACGTGCGCCTGCTGCACGGCCGCGAGCTCGACATCGCAAGTATCGAAATCGAAACCCCCGACGATTAGCCCGCTAGCCATCTGGTGACGGGGTATAAAGGGGCCAAAGTAAGGAGTGCCGAGTATGGCCGAGAAAACGATTGATATCGCATCGCCGATTCTGTCGCGCAATGAGCGCCTGGCAGATCAGCTGCGTCAGCGATTTAAAGAGACAAACACCTATGTGATCAATGTGCTGTCGAGCCCCGGTTCGGGCAAGACCACCACGATCCTGGGCACCAACGAGCGCCTGCGCGACAAGGCTGGCCTGCGCTGCGCCGTCATCGAGGGCGATATTGCCTCGGATGTCGACGCCATTACCATGAAGGAAGCCGGCATGCCCGCCATCCAGATCAACACGGGCGGCCTGTGCCACCTCGAGGGCAACATGATCATGGAGGCCGTTGACGCGTTTGACCAGGCTGTGGGTCTGGAAAACATCGACGTCATCTTTATCGAAAACGTGGGTAACCTGGTCTGCCCAGTCGACTTTGACTTGGGCGAGAACCTGTCCATCATGATTCTCTCGGTGCCCGAGGGCGACGACAAGCCCATCAAGTACCCGGGCATCTTCCAGCACGCTGGCGCGCAGCTGCTCAATAAGGTCGACGTGGCCCCGGCTTTCGATTTTGACATGGATAGGTATACTAAGACACTCGATGACCTCAATCCGCAGACGCCGCGGTTTGCCGTGAGCGCGCGCAAGGGCGAGGGCATGGACGCCTGGTGCGATTGGCTCATCGGGCAGATCGAGCAAGCAAGGGCGTAAATCGGCCGCCATACGGGCGGGCGTAGCCGCAGAGACACGAGATAGGAGCCTCTTTTGAAGCTCATCATCGCCGAGAAAAACGACGCCGCGCGTCAGATCGCCGAGCGGCTGTCCACGGGTAAGCCTAAAAAGGACAAGGTGTACAACACCGCCATCTACCGTTTTGAGTGGAAGGGCGAGGAGTGCGTGACGATCGGTCTTGCCGGTCACATCCTTGCGCCCGATTTTTGCGACAGCGTGCTGTTCGATAAAAAGCTGGGCTGGTATTCGGTCACCGAGGACGGCGAGATGCTGCCGGCCGACATGCCCGATGGCCTGGCTCGTCCGCCTTACGACACCAAGCGTAAGCCGTTCCTTGCCGACGGCATCTCCATCAAGGGCTGGAAGCTCGAGAGCCTGCCGTATCTCACCTGGGCACCCGTCATTAAGCTGCCGGCCGAGAAGGAGCTCATCCGCTCGCTCAAGAACCTCGCCAAAAAGTCCGACAGTGTCATCATCGCTACGGACTTCGATCGCGAGGGCGAGCTGATCGGTTCGGACGCCCTCAACAAGGTGCGCGAGGTTGCGCCGGACTTGCCGGTTGCCCGCGCCCAGTATTCTTCGTTTACCAAGGCCGAGATCACGCAGGCCTTCGATAACCTTGTCTCGCTCGACCAGAACCTGGCCGACGCCGGCGAGAGCCGTCAGCACATCGACCTCATTTGGGGTGCGGTGCTCACGCGCTACCTGACGCTCGCCAAGTTTGGCGGCTTTGGCAACGTGCGTTCCGCCGGCCGCGTGCAGACGCCGACGCTTGCCCTGGTGGTCGAGCGCGAGCGCGAGCGCATGGCGTTTGTGCCCGAGGACTATTGGCAGATCCGCGGCATGGGCGCCGCACAGGGTACTGCCGAGGACGACCGATTTAAGATTGCGCACAAGACGGCACGCTTTACCGACAAGGATGCTGCTGAGACGGCGTACGGCCATGTTGACGGCGTCGCGACGGCAACCGTCGCCGCGGTGACCAAGCGCTCGCGCAAGCAGCAGCCGCCCACGCCGTTTGCGACCACCTCGCTGCAGGCTGCCGCCGCAGCCGAGGGCATCTCGCCTGCGCGTACCATGCGTATCGCCGAGTCCCTCTACATGGCCGGTCTCATCAGCTACCCGCGTGTCGACAATACCGTGTACCCCGCGACGCTCGATCTGGGCGCCGTGGTGAGCGACCTGGCAAAGATCAACCCGGCGCTGGCGCCCGTATGCAAAAAGGTGCTTGCCGGCCCCATGAAGCCTACGCGCGGCAAAGTCGAGACCACCGACCACCCGCCTATCTATCCCACGGGCGAGGGCGATCCGTCCACGCTCGACGGCGGCCAGCGCAAGCTCTACGACCTCATCGCCCGCCGCTTCCTGGCGACGCTCATGGGCCCCGCGACCATCGAGAACACTAAGCTCGAGCTCGACGTGAACGGTGAGCCGTTCGTGGCTTCGGGCGATGTGCTCGTGACCCCGGGTTTCCGCGAGGCCTACCCGTATGGCCTTAAACGCGACGAGCAGATGCCGCCGCTTGAGCAGGGCGATACGGTCGACGTGTTCGACATTAAGCTCGAGGCCAAGCAGACCGAGCCGCCCGCGCGCTACAGCCAGGGCAAGCTCGTGCAGGAGATGGAGAAGCGCGGCCTGGGCACCAAGTCCACGCGCGCGAGCATCATCGAGCGCCTGTATGCCGTGCGCTATCTCAAAAATGATCCCGTTGAGCCCAGCCAGCTGGGAATCGCCATCATCGACGCGCTGACGCAGTTTGCCCCGCGCATCACGAGCCCCGATATGACCAGCGAGCTCGACGGCGACATGACCCGTGTGGAGCGCGGTGAGGACACCGAAGAGCATGTCGTGACGCACTCGCGCGCGCTGCTGGCCGGCGTGCTCGACGAGCTGCTCAAGCACACGCAGGAGCTGGGCGACGCCATCAGCGACGCCGTCACGGCCGATGCGCGCGTGGGCGCCTGCCCCAAGTGCGGCAAGGACCTGGTTATGAAGACGAGCGCCAAGACCCGCGGCAGCTTTATCGGCTGCATGGGTTGGCCCGACTGCGACGTGACCTATCCGGTGCCGAGCGGCGTCAAGGTGAGTCCGCTCGAGGGCGAGGCGGCCGTGTGCCCCGAGTGCGGCGCGCCGCGCATCAAGTGTCAGCCGTTCCGCCAGAAGGCCTTCGAGATCTGCGTGAACCCCACGTGCCCCACCAACTACGAGCCCGACCTTAAGGTGGGCGAGTGCAAGGTGTGCGCCGAGGCCGGACGCCATGGCGACCTGATCGCGCACAAGAGCGAGAAGAGCGGCAAGCGCTTTATCCGCTGCACCAACTACGATGACTGCGGCGTGAGCTATCCTCTGCCGGCGCGCGGTAAGCTCGAGGCGACGGGTGAGACCTGCCCCGAGTGCGGCGCCCCCATCGTGGTGGTCAACACGGCGCGCGGTCCGTGGCGCATCTGCGTGAACATGGACTGCCCGACCAAGGAGAAGAAGCCCGCCCGCGGCCGCAAGGCCACGACTAAGGCGAGCACGGCCAAGAAGACGACGGCGGCCAAGAAGACGACGGCCAAGAAAGCAACTGCCGCCAAGAAGACGACCGCGAAGAAGTCGACTACCAAGAAAGCAGCCGCCGACAAGTAACGGCGCAGTCGAAACATTGCCCAAAAAAACGAGCGAGGACCCCACGATCCTCGCTCGTTTTTTGACCGGCAGTTAGGGACGTTCCTTTTAATATGAGCAGGACATTGTCAAGAGGCAAAATCGGGCCTGGCCCCAA
>CABUGI010000029.1 GCA_902491055.1 uncultured Collinsella sp.
TGCTGACGAGGCAGTGGGCCAGACCAGCGCTTTTGCCACCAGCGTGCGCGAAGCCACGCGCGAGATGCTCGTGAAGCTGGGCTGCGCCGTCGGTCCCTGGAGTGATATGGTCACCGACCGCGCGACGCGCACCGAGCGCCCGCGTATCCGTCTTCCCTGGTCGCGCGAGGGTGATTCGCGATGAGTTTGCAAGCAAGGATTAGGGCGGCCGGCGCGGCCGCGGCGGCAGTGCCTGTTGACGCGGGGCGCCACCGTGCCGTCAAGCGCCGCACCAAACGCGCAGTGATGGACCGCATGGGCTATGACGAGGTGGCGCGTATCAGCGCATACATCGATCCGGTGCGCGCCCGCTCGGAATTGCGTCCTGCGGTGGAGGCGGCGCTCAACGTGGAGGAGCCGACCGACCTGGCGACGCCCGAGCGCGAGACCATCATCGATGAGATCCTGGACGACGTGGTGGGCCTGGGCCCACTGCAGCCGCTCATCGAGGACGACACCGTCACCGAGATCATGGTCAACGGCTGCCGATCGGCTTTCTTTGAGCGCGGCGGCGTCTTATATCCCATCGAGCATGCGTTTGAGGATGACGAGCAAATCCGCGTGCTCATCGACCGCATCATCTCGCCGCTGGGCAGGCGCATCGACGAGCGCAGCCCCATCGTCAACGCACGCCTCAAGACGGGCTATCGCGTCAACGCGGTGATCCCGCCTGTGGCGATCGATGGGCCGATCCTCACCATCCGCAAGTTCTCGGACCGCATCTGTTCGCTGGACGAGCTTGTGAGCCTGGGGTCGCTACCGCTTTGGTATGCACAGCTGCTGTCGTGCGCGGTATCGCTGCGCCAGGATTTGGCGGTTGCAGGTGGCACGGGGTCGGGCAAGACCACGCTGCTCAACGCGCTATCGTGCGAGATATCCACCGGCGAGCGCATCGTGACGATCGAGGACTCTGCCGAGCTCAAGTTTGCGCATCATCCGCACGTGGTGCGCCTAGAGGCGCGCGAGGCTTCAATTGAGGGCGAGGGCGCGGTGACGATCCGCGACCTGGTGACCAATGCCCTGCGCATGCGCCCCGACCGCATCGTGGTGGGCGAGGTGCGCGGTGCCGAGTGCTGCGACATGTTGCAGGCCATGAACACGGGCCACGATGGGTCGCTCACCACACTTCATGCGGGTTCAGAACAGGAGACCGTGGTGCGTCTGACGTTGCTTGCACGTTATGGCATCGATCTGCCGAGCGAGCTCATCGAGGAGCAGATTGCCATGGCGCTCGACGGCATCGTGATGTCCGAGCGCCACGCCGATGGCAGGCGTTTCGTCTCCTCGTATTCGGGGGTGCGTCGCGCCGCGTCGGGCGGCGTAGAACTCGAGCGCTATGTGACTTTCGATGCCGCCGAGCGAACCTGGACGCTTGACCGCGAGCCGCCGTTTATCGCAGAAGGCCTGCGGTCGGGGACGCTCACACAAGAGGAGGTGGACGAATGGAGGTCGCTGTGCCCCTCGTCGTAGGGGGTTTGGCAGGGTTTTCTGTTGCGACGGCGTGCGGGGCGGAACCTCGTGTGCCGCAGGTGCCGCCGGCGGAGCTGGCGCGTCAGGCGCTCGAGACGGTGGCAGAGAAGCTGCCGCGTGAGCTGGTGGAAAACGATCTGCTGAAAAAGATCGCCCGTTCGTGGGCATCGCTGGCTCCGGCGCATCGCCTTGGCCTCGTGATCGAGGATGCTCCGGGGCGTTTGGCGTTTCTACTGCTATCGAGCGGTGTCTGCTGCGTTTTACTAACGATGGTGTCGCTATCGCCCCTCGGGTTTGCCTTGGGACTTGTTGCTCCGATTGCCGCTGGCGCCGCTCGGGATGGCTTTGAGAGCCGGCGCGAGCAACACGATGCAGAAGAGGCCATGCCCGAGGCGTTTACCGCACTTTCCATGTCGCTTGCCTCGGGACATTCGCTGGCCCAGGGCATGCGCTTTGTGGGCGCTCATGCGCAAGAACCGGTGCATACCGAGTTTTTGCGGGTGGCGGCGGCGATCGATTGCGGTATCTCGGCGACCGACGCGCTCGATGACTTGCTCGTGCGCATCGACGCTCCCGGCCTTTCGCTTGTGACCTTGGCGCTTAAGGTGTCTCAGCGCACCGGTGCTCCGCTTGCCGACTTACTGTCCGAGGCGTCGAGCATGGTGGGGGAGCGCATTGAGCTCAAGCGCCGCCTGGATGTCAAGACGTCGCAGGCTCGCATGTCTGCGCATATGGTCGCGGCGATGCCGGCGGGCATGTGCGCGGTGTTGGCGCTGCTTTCGGCAGATTTTCGTCGCGGTCTTGCGACGCCTGCCGGCGTGGGCGCTGTGGTGCTGGGTCTTGCCCTCAATGCCGTTGCCCTGGTGGTTATCCGGCGCATTATGCGGGTGGAGCTATGAGCGTCCCGGTTGCAGTTGCGGCTTGCCTGTGCGCCCTGAGTGTATTTGTCGCGACGGGTTTGGATCGGGCGGATGCACGCAAGATCGCAGGGGCCTGCAAGCGCGAGGCGGCGCTGGTCGCTGCCGCGGGTCGCTCAGTGGTCGATGCCCTGACCGCGCGAGTGAAGGGCGCGGTTGGAGTGGGCGGCCCGGCGCGAGTGTCGCTCGGCGAAGTGTCCGAGATGATCGATGTTGTGCGCTTGGGTCTTTCGGCCGGTCTTTCGTTTGATGCGGCGCTTGAGATTTTCTGCGCCAACCGCCGGTCAGTGCTGGCTCTTCGCCTTGAGCGGGCCTGCATGGCGTGGCAGGTGGGCGTGGGCACGCGTGAGGACGAGTTGTTGGCCGCCGCGCGCGACCTGGACGTGCGAGCGCTCGAGACCTTTGCCATCACGGTGGGGCAGGCGCTCGCCCTGGGTGCCCCACTTGCCGAGACGCTGGCCGCTCAAAGTCGCGAGATCCGTGCGGCTCATCGCGCTGCGGTCGAGCGCGAGATCGAGCGTGCGCCCGTCAAGCTGCTGATTCCCACCGGCACGCTCATCTTGCCGGCGTTGCTTCTGTCCATATTGGGCCCGCTGCTGGGAGCAGGCGGGATGATGTAGGGAGGAATACATGAACACGATGACTGACGCTGCTGGCAAGGTCCAGGGCTGGGCGTTTTGCCGGGCGGCACATGTTCGTCAACGCGCCAAGGAGCTACTGCAGGAGGAGAGTGCACAGGGTACCACCGAGTATGCCATCTTGGTCGGCGTGCTCGTGGTGATCGCGATTATCGCCATCGTCGCATTTAAGGGCAAGGTTAAAGAGCTATGGGATGCGATCAGCGAGGGCATCAACAGCCTGTAGAGGGCGAGCGCCCCATCGGGGTGCTGCTGGTGTTTGCTTGCCTGACCGTGGCGATAGCGGCGGTGCTTTGGGGGCTTAACGCCGCGCGGCAGCAGCGTCCTGGGGCCGCCTTCGATTCGGGCTCAGATTCGGCGGTGGCGTCTCAAAAAGACGACACGCGAGATGCGGGCGATTCGGATGTCGCTGTCACGGCGCAAACCTTTCTGCAGACGCTCGACAAGCGGTCTGGCACTGCGACGGATTCGCCTGAGGACAACGCGATTGCGGTCCGGCTTGCATGGTCCGAGGACCGACCGATGACCGAGGCGGCGGCGGATATGTTACGCGCCTACCGCGAGGTGCCAACGGCCCAGCTCGCCCTGAGCGGCTATCTCGATATTAAGGGCAACGTATGGGGCGCCATCGTGCGCGATGGGCGCGGCTGGGTCGATATGGTGACGGTTGCCGCGGATACTGGCGATGCTTCGTGTCGTCTGCGCGCGGTGCGCCTGGTCCCGCAAACAATAAGCTCAAAGGAGGGATCGTGAAATGCATGGCGTTCTGCGTGAAGAGGTTGCCCAAGCGACTGTGGAATACGCCATCGTCACGGTGGCGCTGCTATCGATCGTGCTGGCGATTGCGGGACTTTGGCGTGCTGGCACCGATGGACGCTTGGCGGCGCTGGTTGAGCGGGCGGCATCCCATGGCGTTGCCTCGACGTCGGTTATCGACGCCGCTGCGGGCGCTAAGGACATCGCGTTGTATTGATATCGCGCGCGAGGACCGGGCGCAGTCTACGGTCGAGGCCGCTTTTTTGCTGCCGACGTTTCTGACGCTCATCCTTCTCGCACTGCAACCGGTGTGCCTGCTTTATACGCGCGCGGTCATGGAGTCTGCCGCCGCCGAGACCGCGCGGCTCATGACCACGACGACGGCGGAGGACGACGATCTTAAGGAGTTCACCCGCCGCCGGCTTGCCGCAGTGCCCAACGTTTCGATCTTTCATGCCGGCGGGCCGTTGTCGTGGGATATCGAGCTTGGCCGGGCCGGTGCGGGTGGCGTCTCGTCCGTGTCCGTTTCCGGCGAGGTCAAGCCGTTGCCTGTGATCGGTGCGTTTGCGCAGGCTATGGGTGGTACCGCCGAGGGCGGCTACGTTGAGCTCAAGGTCGATGTCTCGTATCAATCGCGTCCCGAATGGCTGGAGGGAGATTATGATTCGTGGATTGCTGCATGGGATTAAGCGTTTCTGGTCTAGATGCGTTTTGACGTGCCGTCCGAGCTGCCATCGCAAACGAGGCGGCTTTATGGGCCGCGCCGGTGTCGATCTGTTTATCGAAGACGGTGCCTACACCACGCTTTCTTCTGCCGTGGTCATCCTAGTGGTGCTCACGTTGTTGTTTTCGTCGACCGCGGCGATATGGAGCATGTCGCGTGCCGGGGATACCCAGGTGGCGGCCGATAGCGGCGCGCTGGCGGGTGCCAACGTAGTGTCGTCCTATCACACGGCTGCCACGGTGGTTGATGCGAGCATCTTGAGTCTGGGGCTGGCGGGGTTTGCCACAATCGGGACGGGCCTGGTCGCCATCCTCATCCCAGGTGCCGAACCAGTTGCCGGCAATATGGTCGACACCGGGATTGAGATCATTAAAACGCGCAACAAGTTTGCCAAAAGCGCATCGGAAGGCTTGCAGAAAATCGAGACGGCTCTGCCGTATCTGATCGCTGCGCGTGCCACACAGGCGGTGTCGGCGCAGGATACCGATAGTGTGACCTATACCGGTACGGCGCTTGCTGTGCCCAGGACATCCGAGTCGGACTTCGCTGCGCTCAAAGGGTCAGAGATCTCGACCGATACCATTAAAGACACATCAGATGATTTAGAGCGTGCGGCCGAGGAGCTGCGGAAGGCTTCTGAGGACACGGCGAAGGCTAAAGAGCGCGCTTGGCTGGCGGATTGTGGTGGATCGGTTCCGGCTTCGGTCGGTAGCTGTTCATGCATGTGGGAACGTGCGAGGAGTTTGGCAAAGCTCTCGGGTGAGCAGAACCCGCATTATGCCTCGAGCATTTCGTGGGAGCCACAGGTGGCGCTCGACCGCGCGAAGACCTACTACCGTCAACGCCTGGCAGACGAAAAACCGCATGGTTCAAGCGTCGAGACGAAGGCGGAGTCGGCGGCGCGCAAGGCGTTTTACACCTATGCGAGTACAGAGGTCAATCGTGCATATGTAACCGAGGACGGAGATGAAGTCGCTTCCTATATCCCGCTGTTGCCGCGCAACACTGACGAGGTGCGAGCGACGGAACTCTATACCGATACGGTGTGGCCAACCAGTGCCATCGATGGCAAGACGTATCTGCATTACGGAACGAGTTGCCCCAACTATAAGAAGGGGGCGCCATGCGGGCTGGCCTCGGTTGCTGCTTATGACGGGCAGGACAAATGCAATAGATGCCATTTTGGTGTTTCGTCGCTCGGTGCCGTTGCGGCTCCTTCGACTTCTATCGAAAACGGCTTTGAGTACCACTTTGATCGATTCAAAGAGGCTCTGGAAGACTACGTCGAATGCCGCAACAAAGAACTCGAACTTGAGCGTCAGACCGAGGATGAGGCCGACCGTGCGGGCAATGCGTTTGACCAGGCCATTAAAGCGCTTTCGGGCGAGCGTCCGCGTATCGCTCCGCCCGGTCGCAACGGCGTGGTCGCCTTTGCGGTTACGGGTGCCATCTCGAGCCCCGACGAGCTCAACTCTTCGTTTAACACGGCAGTCAGGCTTGGCAATCGCGGTGCTATCTCTGGCGCGGTGCTGGCACCCGATGACGCGACGGCGCAAAACAACGTGCTTTCGCGATTTTTCTCGACATTGAAGGAACGCTCGGGCGGCGTTGCCGGCGTGCTCGATGGCGTCATGGATGTTTGGGGACGGCTGCTCGTAGGATACGGTGATATCCAAGGTTCGGCCGACGAACTTATGGACGAGATGATTAAAGGCCTAGGAGGGGGCAGCGGCGCGTTGGGCTCCATCGCATCGTGGCTCGGCGATACCGTTTCGGCGTCCGTGGCGGCGTTGGGTCTGGAGCCGTGCGACTTGCGCCTGCGAAAGCCAGTGCTGACCGATTCCGCCAACGTCATTAAGAGCCCGGGGTCTGACATTGCTGGTCTCTCTCAAGCGCAAGACAAACTGCGAAGTATTCCGTTGGGCGTGACCGATCCCGAGGCGCTTTGCGAGGCGTTGGAATATCAAGTCGAACGCACCATTAGCGGTACGGTGTTCACGCTTGCGGAGATCCCTCTGCCCGGCGGCGGCTCCATCCCACTCACCGTCGATGTCGCCACGCTGGTTGGCGCTCTGGGCGGTGGGTCGTAATGAGTATCCGCATGCGTCTGCGCGAGGAGCGCGCCCAAGCGACGGTGGAGATGGCGGTGGTTACGCCCGTCTTGCTGGTGTTGGCACTCATCGTGTACAACGTCATGATCTTTGCCAGCGCTGTCGCGCGCTTCGACCGCGTGGTACCCGACATCGTGTTGGCGCACGCCGTGGCGTCGGAGGGGGAGGGCGACGAAAGCTCTGCCGATGCCTCGGCGACGGTTCAGACTCAAATTCTGAATGCCATGGAAGGCTATGACTTGCGGATCGAAGTGTCGAGCGAGCAAGGCGCGGAGGCATCGGATGGTGGCCTGCTCTCCCTATCCGGTACGTTTAGGACCTACACCTGCACCATGCACTATGAGCCGTGGCCGACTTCTCTCAGCATCGCTGGCGTTCCGCTGGGGGCGCCGACAACGTTGTCGCACGAGCGTGCGGTGACGGTCGATCCATGGCGTCCGGGGGTGGTCATGTGACCGCGGTCTCGTCCTACATCGCCTACGCGCGGGCACTCAACAGGCTGGGTTGGACGCCGGCCGAGTTTGCGGTGGCGGAGTCGTTCGTCGTGCGCCTGCGCGGCATGCTGGGACGGCGTCCGGTTGCCGCCAACGGCCTGCCACTCGTCATGGCGTTTCCACGCTGCTCTTCGGTCCATACGTGTTTTATGGCCTATCCCATCGACATCGCCTTCATCGATGCACGTGGCAATATCCTCGCGCGCTACGAAAACGTTCGTCCTTGGCGCATGTGCTCCTGCCCCGGCGCCTGGGCGGTATTGGAACGCCCTTCAATCCTCGCTACACCTCCCGCCCTCCAGCAAGTGCCGGCGTAAGAGATTGGCGACAGCGGACTTTCGTCATACGAAATTGGGTAAGATGGAGGAGAAGATGCATGGATGTTGAGATCCATCCCAACGCTAAAAAGCACCTGACGGAAAAGCAGGTACTAGGTGCCTGGTTCGCGGTTACTGAGTGCATTCGCCGCGAGTCGGAGGACGAGCCGCCGAGATGGCTTGCCATTGGATGGCTTCCAGATGGTCGAAGTGTGGAACTTGTTGCGGTCGAACTAATTCGTGGATGGCTCATTATTCATGCCCTGTCTCCGGTTCAGAAGAAATTCTGGCAAGAGATCGAGCGAGCTCGGCAGAGGGGTCGATGATGAGCAAGACGTATACGGCCGCTAATGGTCAGGTTGTAACGGATGAAATGATTGACGCGTGGTGCGAGTCGTACGAGCGCGGAGAGTTTCCGGATGGCGAACGCACCGTTGGTGGGATCGTGCATGGACGGCCCCCGCTCTCAGGTGAGGGGACGGCAACGCTGTCGGTCAAGATTCCTCTGGGAATGAAGGAGGCCATTCGTCGACGGGCGGCTGCCGAGGGGATGACGCCAAGTGAGTTTGCCCGTGCGGCTCTGAGTGAAAAACTTCTCGCTGCCGGCTGATGCCTCTGACGTGCCGATTTATAGAACCGAGGCTGTGCTCAAAAACTTTTTTAAAATTCTCGGTTGACCGGAACGCGTCCTTGGTTATACTAATCAAGCCTTGAAACAAGGCACACCTCAAATGGCTGGGTAGCTCAGTTGGTAGAGCAGAGGACTGAAAATCCTCGTGTCAGGGGTTCGATTCCCTTCCCCGCCACCTTGAATTGACTAGGACCTCTGCAAAGGGGTCCTTTTCTTTTATCGAGGGCTCTGCGGAAATTACGTCCCGGAATTTGGCTTCAGAGTGGGACGCGCTTTCCGGCGCTTACTTCCGACGTGCGTGCACATTTCGGGCCCGCCCGCTCAGACATTCCTCTCGCTTTTGCGCCACTTTACAGACCGTTCGGTCGTCTGTCCGCACGCGCGGGTATACTCAAAACGATACTTTTCCTATGCAATACGATGCAGGCTCGGCCTGCACGATCCGAAGGGGGCAGTGATGGAGAGGATACTCGGCGTTAATCTCTCTGGCTGGTTTATTCCCGAGCCTTGGGTGACCCCGTCGCTATACGCGGCGACCGGTGCATCCAATGCGGCCGAGCTGCAGGAGGCCATGGGCACCGCCGCCTATAACGAGCGCATGCGCCGTCATTACGAGACGTTTGTGAGCGAGGATGATTTCCGTCGCATGGCGCAGATCGGCCTCAACGCCGTGCGCCTGCCGGTGCCTTGGTATGCCTTTGGCTCGCAGGAGTCCGATGCGTCCTACATCTCGGTTGTCGACTACATCGACCGTGCAATTGAGTGGGCTGCCAAGTACGACATCCGCGTGCTGCTTGATCTGGCAACTGTGCCCGGTGGCCAGGGCGATTCCAACGATTCGCCCGCCACGCCGGAGGCTGTCGCCGAGTGGCATTCGTCCACCAACGGCCGTCATGTCGCGCTCGACGTGCTCGAGCGCCTGGCCGATCGCTACGGCGAGGCCGAGAGCCTGCTGGGCATTGAGCTGCTGGACACGCCGCAGATGAGCGTCCGCAAGAGTCTCTTTGCCATGACGGATGGCATTCCGGCGCACTACCTGCGCAACTTCTATCGCGACGCCTACGAGCTCGTCCGTTCGTATATGCCCGAGGATAAGATCGTCGTCTTCTCGTCGTCGGGGCATCCCAACGAGTGGAAGCATTTTATGCGCGGCGCCAAGTACAAGAACGTCTACATGGACCTTCACCTGTACCATTACCGTGACGAGTATGCGCTCGATATCACGAGCCCCCGCGGGCTGACGACGGCGATTTCGCGCAACAAGCGCGAGCTCAAAGAAGCGATTTCGACTGGGTTCCCCGTGCTGGTGGGCGAATGGTCGGGCGCGGCGATCTTTGCCAACTCGTCGGTTACGCCCGAGGGCCGCAATGCCTACGAGCGCGTGTTTATCGCCAATCAGCTGGCTTCGTTTGCGCCGGCTGCCGGTTGGTTCTTCCAAACGTGGAAGACCGAGAAGCGCATTGCAGCATGGGACGCCCGCGCGGCGCTCGGTACGCTCGAGCGCGGCATGATTGAATAGGTTGATATGACGCAAAACAGCGCCCATACGGGCAAACTCTATGTGGTCGGCACGCCCATCGGCAACCTGGGCGACCTGTCCCCGCGCGTTGGCGAGGCGTTTGCCGCCGCCGATGCCATCTGCTGCGAAGACACGCGTGTGACGTCAAAGCTGCTGATGCACCTGGGCATTTCCAAGCCGCTTGTCCGTTGCGACGAGAATGTGATCGCCAGCCGCGCCGCCGGCCTAGTCGACCGTCTGCTGGCGGGGGAGACCCTCGCCTTTGCCTCGGACGCCGGCATGCCGAGCGTGTCCGATCCCGGCCAGGCGCTGGTCGAGGCGGCACGTGAGGCCGATGTGCCCGTAGAAGTTATTCCCGGGCCCTCTGCTTGCGTCACGGCGCTCGTTTCGTCCGGCATTCCCTGCGAGCATTTTTTCTTCGAGGGCTTTTTGGGCCGAAAGCACGGCGACCGTGTGCGCCGTTTGCAGCGCCTTGCCGTGGTGCCCGGCGCGCTCATCTTCTACGAGTCTCCACATCGCATCGTGGCGACGCTCGAGGCCGTGGTGGAGGTCTTTCCCCAGCGTGAGGTTGCCGTCTGCCGCGAGCTCACCAAGCTGCACGAGGAAGTCTTGCGCGGGCCCGCTGCCCAGCTTGCCGAGGAGCTGCGTGCTCGCGGCGAGGTAAAGGGCGAGATTGCGCTGGTCATCGCGCCGCCGAGCGAGGATGAGGAGGCCGGTGCCGTGCCGGTTGGCGCCGCGGCAGCGGATCACGACGAGGCCCTGCGCGAGGATATCCGCGCCGCGCTCGAGGAGGGGGAGCCCGCGTCTGCAGTGGCCAAGCGCCTGTCTCAGAAGTATTCGCGCCGCAAGCGCGATGTCTATGCCATGGTGCTCGATATGCAATAGATGGAGGATATCCAGCCCTTGCGCTAGAATCATCCTCTGTATGCAACGTTTTTCTGGAGGACAAACCCCATGGATCAAAGCAAGCCTTCGTTCTTTATCACGACGCCCATCTACTACGTCAACGCCGATCCGCACCTGGGCACGGCTTATTCCACCATCATCGCCGACGTTCAGGCCCGTTATCGTCGCTCCGCCGGCTATAACGTCAAGTTCCTGACCGGCATGGACGAGCACGGCGAGAAGGTCGCCGAGGCCGCAGCCAAGCATGGCATGACGCCGCAGGAGTGGACCGACAGCCAGGCCCCGCACTTCAAGGAGCTTTGGAGCAAGCTCGAGATTTCCAACGACGACTTCATCCGCACCACCGAGCCGCGCCAGCATCATGCCGTGCAGTACCTGTGGGAGCGCATGAAGGAGTCCGGCTACCTGTATAAGGGCAGCTACGACGGTTGGTATTGCGTGCCTGACGAGACCTACTTCACCGATACGCAGGTCCAGAAGGGCGACGAGGAGTACGGCAGCGTCGGCCAGCACCTGTGCCCCGACTGCCACCGTCCGCTTGAGCGCGTGCAGGAGGAGTCCTACTTCTTTAAGCTTTCCGCTTTCCAGGACAAGCTGCTCAAGCTTTACGACGAGCACCCCGACTTTGTCGAGCCTGCGTTCCGCATGAACGAGGTACGTAGCTTTGTCGAGGGCGGCCTTAATGACCTTTCCGTGAGCCGTACGAGCTTTGACTGGGGCATTCAGGTCCCGTTTGACGAGGGTCACGTGACCTACGTGTGGTTCGATGCGCTGCTCAACTATATGACGGCCGTCGGCTACGGTGTCGACACCGACGAGGCGCGTGCCGAGCTGGCCTATCGCTGGCCCGCGCAGTTCCACATCGTGGGTAAGGACATCATCCGCTTCCACTGCGTCATTTGGCCCGCCATGCTCATGGCCATCGGCGAGGCCCTGCCCGAGCACGTCTTTGCCCACGGCTTCCTGACCGTGCGCAATGCCGAGACCGGCAAGGCCGAGAAGATGTCCAAGAGCCGCGGCAACGCCATCGCTCCGCAGGACGTTATCGACATGCTGGGCGTCGAGGGCTATCGCTACTACTTTATGACCGACGTCGTCCCTGGCACTGACGGTGCCATCAGCTTCGACCGCATGGAGCAGGTCTACAACGCCGACCTGGCCAACAGCTGGGGCAACCTCATCTCGCGTTCGCTCAACATGAGCGGCAAGTATTTTGACGGTTGCGCGCCCGCCAAGCCCGCATCGTTCGATGCGTTCGATAACCCGCTGGCAAAGATTGCCGACGGTTTGGTCGAGCGCTACACGGCCAAGATGGACGTGCTCGATTACGGTGGAGCCAAGGACGAGGTCATGGAGCTCATCCACGCCGCCAACCACTACATCGAGGACTCCGAGCCTTGGGCACTTGCCAAGGACGAGGCCAAGGCTGACGAGCTGGCGTTTGTGATCTACAACCTGCTCGAGGCCATCCGCATTGCCGCTCACCTGCTGATGCCGCTCATGCCCCAGACTTCTGCCGAGGCTCTGCGCCGCCTGTCCTGCGAGGACGAGGCCGCGAGCGACGACCTCAAGGGCATTTGCGCTTGGGGCCTGCTTGCTGGTGGTCAGCCCGTCGAGAAGGGCGATCCGCTGTTCCCGCGTCTGGCGTAGAGACCGCGCGAGCGCCATATCGGCAATTTGCTGTTTAGCTGTAAGGGCATGGCCGCCACGGTCCATGCCCTTTTGTTTCAAGACGCCGCCATCATGCTAAGGAGGCAACCATGACAACTTCGCCTTTGGCAAACCCCACGGCCACCAGGGAGCTGCTAGAGGAGTTTGGCCTTGCGACTAAGCATCGCCTGGGCCAGAACTTTCTAATCGACAATCATGTGATCGAGCGTATCTGCGAGCTTTCCGAGCTTGCAGGTGACGAGCGCGTACTCGAGGTGGGTCCGGGTTGCGGTACGTTGACACTTGCGTTGCTGCAGGAAGCGGCGTGCGTCACGTCGATTGAGGCAGATCCCGAGCTCGAGCCGGTGCTCGATGCTCACGCTGCCGACTACGCCAACTTCCACTTTATCATGGGCGACGCGCTTAAGGTGACGCCGGAGCAGATTGAGCAGGTTGCGGGCGGTAAGCCGACGGTGTTTGTCGCGAATCTGCCCTACAACGTGGCGGCGACGATCATCCTTCAGTTCTTCCAGACGATGCCCGCGCTTAAGCGCGCTGTCGTCATGGTTCAAAAGGAGGTTGCCGATCGCATTGCCGCAACGCCCGGTAACAAGACCTATGGCGGATACACGGCAAAACTCGGCCTGTACGCGCAGGTGACGGGTCGCTTTGAGGTGCCGCCGCGTTGCTTTATGCCGGCGCCGCACGTGGACTCGGCCGTCGTGCGTATCGACCGTGTTGACGGCGTGGTGCCCGAAGGACTCGATCGCGAATTTGTGGTCCGCGTGATTGATGCTGCATTTGCTCAGCGTCGCAAGACCATCCGCAATTCCATAAGCGCCAACGGTTTTGCCAAGGACGTGCTCGATGCCGCTTTTGAGGTTTGCGGTATCGCACCCACCACGCGCGCCGAGACGCTCGATGTTGCCGACTTTGTCCGTCTGGCCCGGGAGCTAATCCATGACGCCTAATGCCGAACGCGTGACGTTTACCAAGAAAAAGAAGACGGTTGCTTGTCCCGTGCCCTTGGCGCCGCTTGCCGACACGCATGCACATCTGCTTTCGTTTTGGGGCAAGGATGTGCCCGAGACGCTCGTGCGCGCCAAAGCCGCGGGCGTCGACCTGTTGGTGACGATGTTCGACCCCATTGCCGACAAGCGCAGCGTGGCGGACTATAGCGACTGGCTGGTGCGCGAGATTCTTCCGATGCAGGATATCCCGCAGATCAAGTATCTTGCCGGCGTGCATCCGTATGGCGCGCCGGACTATACCGACGACGTTCATGCACAGGTCGTTGCCGCACTTGATGACCCCTTATGCGCCGGTATTGGCGAAATCGGCCTGGACTATCACATGGACTATGACGACGATATCGCGCCGGCACCCCATAACGTGCAGATTGATTGCATGGCGCGCCAGCTCGAGCTTGCCGTGCGCCGCAATGTGCCGGTGGAGCTGCACCTGCGTCACGAGGACTCGGATGGGGAGCGCACCTCGCACGTTGATGCGTACAACGTGCTGCGCGAGGTGGGTGTGCCCCAGGCTGGTTGTGTGCTGCACTGTTTTGGCGAGGACCGCGCCACGATGGAGCGCTTTGTGGATTTGGGCTGCTATATCGCCTATGGCGGTGCGGCCACCTTTAAGCGCAACGACGATGTGCGCGAGGCATTTGCGGCAACCCCACTCGATCGAATTTTGTTCGAGACGGATTGCCCGTATATGGCTCCGGAGCCCATCCGCGGTCTTGAATGCGAGCCCGCAATGATCTCCATTACGGCAAACACGCTGGTCAACGACCGTGTCGATCGTACCGGCGAGGATGCTGAGGCAATCGCGCGAGCAGCTTGGGAAAATGCCTGCAAACTTTTTCAAAAATAGTTCTTGCGTTCGCGATGGCGCTCCGTTATTCTAATTCCTGCACGCGGGCGTGGCGGAATTGGCAGACGCGTACGGTTCAGGTCCGTATGGGGGCAACCCCATGAAGGTTCAAGTCCTTTCGCCCGCACCATTAAATGAAAGAGCTCCCAGCAATGGGAGCTTTTTTGTTATGGGCCCATCACAGGGACTTGAACCTGTGAAGGAGCGAGCGTAAAGAAAACGCGGAGCGTTTTTAGCGAGCTGGCGAGGACGCCGGCAGGCGGCCGAAGCCGGTGCGGATCCGCGAAGCGGATACGCGGACGTCCTTTCGCCCGCACCATTAAATGAAAGAGCTCCCAGCAATGGGAGCTTTTTTGTTATGGGCCTCTTGTTGATGTCACGTTGCTGCTTCGTGCGGGTATCCTAGTGCCAACGTGTGCCTATCAGAGGAGAGACCATGCTGTTGTCCGGTATCATTGCCGCCCTTACCAGCCTTTTGATTCCCATCATCATTTTGTTGCTGCTGCTTCCCAACGCCTGCTATGTCGTTGAACAACAGCATGCCGTGATCATCGAGCGTCTGGGCAAGTTTAACCGCATCGTCAACGCGGGCTTCCACATGAAGGTGCCCGTGATCGACCGCAAGGCCGCCACGGTGAGTCTGCGCACCATGAAAAACGGTTTTGGCATCGACGTTAAGACCCAGGACAACGTGACCATCGGCCTTGAGGTCTCTGCTCAGTACCACGTGAGCTATGACATGGGTGCCGGCCCGGCAGATTCGGGTATCTACAAGAGCTACTACATGCTGCAGGAGCCCGTCGACCAGATGCGTGACTTCATCACCGACGCCCTGCGCTCTTCGATCCCCGTCTACACACTCGATGAGGTCTTTGCCAAGAAGGATGACATCGCCAAGGATGTCAACGCTACCGTTTCCGAGCAGATGGCCGCCTACGGCTTCACCCTCGTGTCGACGCTCATCACCAAAATCGCACTGCCGACCGAGGTCGAGAACTCCATGAACGACATCAACGCCGCCCAGCGCAAGCGCGCTGCGGCACAGGAGCTCGCCGAGGCCGACCGCATCAAGCGCGTCACCGAGGCGACCGCCGAGGCCGAGGCTATGGAAAAGGCGGGCGAGGGCATCGCCAACCAGCGCAAGGCCATCGCACTGGGTATCAAAGATTCGCTCGAGATCATCCAGGAGACGGGTGTCGGCAATGACGAGGCCAACCAACTGTTCATGTTTACGCAGTGGTCCGAGATGATGACGGAGTTTGCTCGCACGGGTAAAACCTCGACGGTCGTGCTGCCGAGCGACTTCTCGCAGTCGGCCTCTATGTTCGAGCAGATGCTGACCGCCGGCAAAGTTCAAAACGATTCGAAGGAGTAGACGCGCGTGAAATACACCGTCGTTTGCGTCGGTAAGCTCAAGGAGCGCTTTTGGAAGGACGCGTGCGCTGAGTACACCAAGCGCCTAGGCGCCTATGCCAAGGTGGATATCCGCGAGGTGGCCGATATCGACCCGGCTAAGGCGGGCGGCGTGGATGCCGCGCGCGACAAGGAGGGGGCGGCAATTCTTGCTGCATTGCCGTCTCGAGCGCATGCGATCCTGCTGGCTATCGAGGGCAAGGAGCGTTCGAGTGAGGAGCTCTCGGCGAGGCTCGACGATCTTATGCTGCGAGGCAGCAGCGACATCGCCTTTGTGATTGGCGGTTCGGACGGCGTGAGCGATGAGGTGCGCGCCCGCGCCGACGAGATGCTCAGCTTTGGACGCATTACCTTGCCGCATAACTTGGCGCGCGTGGTGCTGCTGGAGCAAATCTACCGCGCCTGCAAGATCAGCCGTGGCGAGCCGTATCACAAATAGGTCGGCAATACGAAACAATGGCGTGGGACAATAGCTTTCGTTTTGAAGAGCGTGTCTGAGAGGACTATGAGATATGAAGATTGGATTTGTCGGTTTTGGCAATATGGCGAGCGCTATGGCCGATGGCTGGATCGCTGCCGGTGTAGCTGCGAGCGACATGTGCGCCTGCGCGGGTCGCTACGACGCACTGGTTGAGCGCTGCGAGGCGCGCGGCATGGTCGCCTGCCACGATGCCGCCGAGGTTGTCGCCGCATCCGATATCGTGGTCGCTGCGGTCAAACCGTACATGATCGAGAAGGTATTCGCCCCGCTCAAGGATGCTCTTGCCAAAAAGGTCGTTCTGTCGGTTGCCTGGACCTGGGACAGTGCCAAGTGGGAGCAGGTCCTGCCGGGCGTCGCGCATATCTCGACGGTGCCCAACACACCGGTTTCGGTGGGCGAGGGCGTCATCGCTTGCGAGAAGGCTTCCACGCTTAGTGATGAGCAGAGCGCCGTGGTGCTTGATCTGCTTGGCAAACTCGGTGCGGTGGTCGAACTCGATACGAGCCTGCTGTTTGTGGGCGGCACGGTGGGTGGTTGCGCTCCGGCATTTGTCGCCATGGCAATCGAGGCCCTGGGCGATGCAGCGGTCAAGCACGGTATCCCGCGTGCCGATGCCTATCGCATTGTGAGCCAGATGGTGCTAGGTACGGCAAAGCTGCAGCTTGCAACTGGTCAGCATCCTGCGGCGATGAAGGATGCCGTATGCTCGCCCGGTGGCGCCACCATCAAGGGCGTCATCGCGCTCGAGGATGCCGGCATGCGCAGTGCCCTGGTCAAGGCAATCGACGCA
Source organism: uncultured Collinsella sp. (assembly GCA_902491055.1). Taxonomy (GTDB): domain Bacteria; phylum Actinomycetota; class Coriobacteriia; order Coriobacteriales; family Coriobacteriaceae; genus Collinsella. Next base: position 16,735 of record CABUGI010000029.1, read on the forward strand.
ACTCTCCAGTAAAACCGACCAAAAAAGACAGGTTTTTTGACAGGTATTTCCTGCGGTTTTGCCCTTTTAGCGAAAAGCGCCCCGCAACTGGCTCAATTCCAGTTGCGGGGCGCTTGCGTTTGCCCAGATAAAACAGACCAAAATAAACCTGTCCCTTTTTGGCAGGTTAGTCCCAGAAGCTGTCTTCCTCATCCTCGGACTTGGGTCCGCGGTCGACGTACATCTTATGGGTACGCTTCTCCATTACAAAGGCAAGAATCGCAAATAACAGGATGCCGCCGGCGAAAAGGATGGCAAAACCGGTGCGGGTGCCAAACAAAAAGGAAAAAACTGCGTCCATTGGGTGCCTTCTTGCGTAGTTGAGTTGGGTCGTAAACGCTCATAAGTATATACTTGCCCATACATGTACAAGGTTGCAACCTAAATGGAATGTATATCGCCGGAGGATCTAATGCTTGATATCAAGTTTGTTCGCGAGAACCCCGATGCCATCGATGTCGCCATGGCTAACCGCCAGACGTCTTGGGATCGCGAGAAGTTCTTTGAGCTCGACGACGAGCGCCGTGCCGTCATCACCGAGGTCGAGGAGCTCCAGGCTACGCGCAATGCCGAGTCCAAGAAGATCGGCGCCCTGATGAAGGAGGGCAAGAAGGACGAGGCCGAGGCCGCCAAGGAGGCCGTGCGCGCCGTCAACGAGAAGATTGACGGTCTGGCCGAGCGCCGTACTGCTCTCGAGCAGGAGCAGTACGACTTCATGGCTCACCTGCCCAACATTCCTTGCGAGGCCACGCCGTACGGCAAGGACGAGGACGAGAATATTGAGCGCCGTCGTTGGGGCACCCCGCGCGAGTTCGACTTCGACTTTAAGCCGCATTGGGATCTGGGCACCGATCTGGACATCCTCGACTTCGAGCGCGGCAACAAGCTCTCCGGCAGCCGTTTTACCGTTCTCGGTGGCGCCGGCGCCCGCCTGGAGCGCGCCCTCATCAACTTCTTCCTCGATACGCACACCAGCCGTGGTTTTAAGGAGTGGTGGCCGCCCATCGTCGTCAAGCGTCAGACCATGTTTGGCACGGGTCAGCTGCCCAAGTTCGAGGACGACGCCTACCACGTCTCGGGCGACAACTTCCTGATCCCCACCGCCGAGGTCGTGCTCACCAACCTGCACGCCGGCGAGGTCCTCGACGCCGACACCCTGCCGCGCCGCTACACCGCCTTCACCCCCTGCTTCCGCGAGGAGGCCGGTTCCGCCGGTCGCGACACCCGCGGCATCATCCGTCAGCACGAGTTCGACAAGGTCGAGATGGTCAAGTTCGCTAAGCCGGAGGAGTCCGACGAGGAGCTCGAGAGCATGACCGCCGAGGCCGAGTACCTGCTGCAGCAGCTGGGCCTTCCGTATCGCGTGATTAGCCTGTGCACCGGCGACTTGGGCTTCTCTGCCCGTCAGACCTACGACGTCGAGGTCTGGCTGCCGAGCTACAACGCCTACAAGGAGATCAGCTCCTGCTCCAACTGCGGCGACTTCCAGGCCCGCCGCGCCAACATCAAGTACCGCGACCCCGAGAACTTCAAGGGCTCGCGTTACCTGCACACCCTTAACGGCTCCGGCCTGCCGGCTGGTCGTACCATGGCTGCCATTCTGGAGAACTACCAGAACGCCGACGGCACCATCACGATCCCCGAGGTTCTGCGTCCTTACATGGGCGGTCTCGAGAAGATCGAGCCGGTCGCGTAACTTGGCTGCATAGGGGATATGCAAGGGCGCTCCTTCGGGGGCGCCCTATTTCGTGCGCAGGTCCATACCATGCCGTGCGGACAGCTCAATAGAAAACACACGAACAACTGTTCTGTATACAGCTATCTACCTGTTATGCTTTTGCTAAATAAGAGCGAGAGAAAGGGGACGCGATGGAGCTGTTTGATGATCGGGTGGTTTTGTTTGAGAGCGACGAGGGTGGGGAGTACCTGCTTGTAACGTGTGAGCCGTCTGGCATGGGTGGCCTGGTGGTTCGGCAGACGAGTGAGGGTCCGTTGACACAATGGTGCTTTGAGGAGTCGCCGCATGTGGTCGAGACCTTTGTGACGCACGAGGGACTTGTGGCGCTGGAGCACTTCTATGGAGTTGGGACTTCCAACCAGGTCGCGCGCATGCTGAGCATCTCGTTTGCCGATTATGATTGTGCCCAGCGGGTGAGATCGCTCCTGAGGGAACTTGATGCCAAGTTTGACGTGATCGAAAAGCCAATCGATCGTACGGGGAACAGCGGTATATGCGGAGCAGCATGACAAAACTGCGTTCCACAAAAAAGTTTGAGATTGTGCTTGACTCCAATAAGCTAAAGTGGTTTTATATTTCTTGCGCTGCGGCGTTACCTCAGCTGGATAGAGGGTCTGACTACGAATCAGAACGTCATAGGTTCGAATCCTATACGCCGCACCAATTGAAATCGAAAGCCTCCGGCAACGGGGGCTTTTCTTTTACGTCGGCACTGCATGGATTCGAACCTCGGTCGAGGCGCGGACGTAAAGAAAACGCGGAGCGTTTTTAGCCCGCGGGCGAGCACGCCGGAAGGCGGGCGGAGCCGGTGCGGATCCGCGCAGCGGATGCGCGGAATCCTATACGCCGCACCAATCGAACTTGAAGCCTCCGGCAACGGGGGCTTTTCTTTTATGTCGCCACCGCATGGATTCGAACCTCGGTCGAGGCGCGAGCGTCTTAATCATCACTTCGTAAAATTTTTCCAAATTGTCGCTTGACCCATCGAGGGGTCACGTGCATAATAATCCGTGCGTTGCGGCGTTACCTCAGCTGGATAGAGGGTCTGACTACGAATCAGAACGTCATAGGTTCGAATCCTATACGCCGCACCAATTGAATTTTAAAGCCTCCGGTAACGGAGGCTTTTCTTATATCGCGATGCGTCGAAGATCGCATCAAGTGGTCAAAATGAGTAAAAATCAAATTCAAGGTTGATTTCCGATCTCAGCCGAACACATTGAGCGGATAGGCCATTCCCGCAGTT
>CABUGI010000030.1 GCA_902491055.1 uncultured Collinsella sp.
TGCGTGGCCCTGCTCATCCAAAACGTCGGCCTGGCGCATGTCCCGGCCTCGACGGGCTCGCTGCTCCTTTCGATGGAGTCGCCTTCGGGTGTGCTGTTCTCGGTGCTGCTGATGGGGGAGGCGCTCACCTCGCGTCTACTTGCCGGCTTTGCGCTCATCTTCCTGTCGATTATCTTGAGCGAGACGCATTTCGATTTCTTGCGCCAAAAATCTCGCCCGCAATTGTAAACAACTTGTTGCGCCGCCTTCCGGGGCGGCATTTTTTTATGCATCGCCCTTAAAGTTGTACCTTGCACTTTATGCTATCAAAGTGCTTGCTGCAAAAACGTTACTGGAGGGCATCTATGGCACCAGCACTGTCCGATCTTCAACCGCAATCAGCGCCCAAGGCCGCCGCGGCGGCGCAAGCCGCCATCGGTGACGGTCTTGTTGCAGAAGCTCAGGCTTTTGCAGACGAGCTCGCTGCGTGGCGCCACGATTTACACCAGACGCCCGAGCTGGGCAATAACCTCCCGCAGACCTCTGCGTATATTCAAGCGCGCCTGACCGAGATGGATATCCCATTTGCCACGCTCGTCGATGGTTCCTGTGTTGTGGGCCTTGTCGGCGCCGGTGCCGCCGCGGCCCAGGGCAATGGCGTCTGCACGGACGAACAGGCCGGTACGGTCATCATGCTGCGCGGTGACATGGATGCCCTTCCCGTCGCGGAAGAGTCGGGCGAGCCTTTCACCTCTACGAACGGCTGCATGCATGCTTGCGGTCACGATATGCACGCGACGGCGCTGCTTGGTGCGGCGCGTCTGCTCAAGACCCGCGAGGCCGAACTTGTCGACGCCAATGCCACCGTCAAACTGCTGTTCCAGCCGGGTGAGGAGACCTTTGAGGGGGCACGTGCTGCCATCGCCGACGGCTTGCTCGAGAACCCGTGTCCTCAGGCGGCTTTTGCCATGCACGTCAACAGCCAATCGCCGCTCGGCCAGGTGCTCTATGGGAGTCCGGCGCTCTCGGGCGTGTACGGTTTCCGTATCACGCTGCAGGGCAAGGGTGGCCATGGCTCGAGCCCCGAGATCTGCATCGACCCCATCACGGCCGGCGTCCATGTGCACCTGGCGCTTCAGGAGCTCATTGCTCGCGAAGTGCCGGCGGCCAAGGAGGTCGCACTGACCGTGGGTAAGTTTGCCGGTGGCCAAGCGGCCAACGTCATCCCAGATACCTGCGTGCTCGAAGGCACGCTGCGCGGCTTTGACGTTGAGCTCATGGAGCACCTCAAGGAGCGTATCTCCGAGGTTGCCGATGGTGTCGCGGCGACCTATCGTACGCCGGCCACCATCGAGACGCTCTCGGATGTTCCCCCGCTCGTGCTCGATGACGACATGACCCAGGCTTCGCTTGGCTACGTGGGTGCGACATTGCCCAAGGCGGCTTTCTTGCCGCTTTTCCATGCCATGGCGAGTGAGGACTTCGCGCTTATCTCGAGCGAGATTCCGAGTGCGTACTTTACCGTGGGCGCGGCCGTAACCGACACGGACGAGCATTTTGCCCAGCACCATCCCAAGGCACGTTTTAACGATGCCGAGCTGCCGCTCGGTGCTGCGGCCTATACCGCCGTCGCTTTGGGCTATATCGCCGACCACCGGTAGCATCCAACCTTGCCTTTCAAGCCTGCGGGCATGGCCGTAAGGCCTATGCCCTTGTCTTTCAAGGCAATCTTGGGCACTACCGGCGCCCGGCGCCGGCTATTCGTTTGTTAAATAAGGAGCAGTATGCCCCAGCAGCGTAAGTTCTTCCCCGGCTGGCTCGTGGTGGCCTCCGGCTTCGTGATCATGGCCACGTGTTACACGATTTTTGTCAATTGCATGAGCCTGTTCCAGCCGCTGATCGTCAGCGACCTGGGTATTTCCCTTGCGCAGTACAACGTCTCCAATGCGATCTCTACCGTGGTGAGCGTTATCGGATCGCTTGTCATTGGCCATGTTGCCGATAAAGTAAGCGGTCGCGTTTTGGGCTCCCTAACCGTTATCGCCACCTCGGCGGTGCTCGCGGGCATGAGCTTTGTGGGTGAGCTTTGGCAGGTCTATGTGCTCTTTGCCGTCTCGGGCTCCTTTGCGAGCGCCTGGATCGTGTGCCTGGTGTGTTCTGTTGTCATGCTCGTATTCCTGCTGGCCTCGGAGCCCATCGCCGCCAAGCTGCGCGCAAGCGTGGCGGGGGAGTAGGCGTCCGTCGTTCTTTTCTGTTCGCCCCGTTCTGTCCGTGGCCGCCTTGGAAGCCGAATGGATGCTCGTGCCATCATTCGGTTTCCAAGGCGGCCACGGGCCTACGAAATGATCCGTTTTCCTCCGTCCCCAAGGGGTCGCGTGATCCGAAGGGGACGGAGGAAAACGGATCGCAAACAGCGGCGACGCATCTGGCCGAACGAGTCCCCATACCCTCGTTCGGTCAGACGCGCCGCCGCTGTTTGTGTTTGTGCCGTATAATGATCACTACCTATGACGCGATACAAAAGAAAGGTGTTTGCCCATGCAGGCACAGAAGGCGGAGGGAACCCGCGACCTTATCGGCGCCGAGATGCGCGCCTGGCAGAAGATGCAGCAGATCGCTGCCGGCGTGTTCGAGCCGTTTGGCTTTAAGCCCATCGAGACGCCCGCTATCGAGCAGGTGGACGTGTTTGTCCACGGCATCGGCCAGTCGACCGACGTCGTGCGCAAGGAAATGTTCCGCGTGTTCAGTGGTGCCAACCTGGAGCGCGTCTTTACCGAGGGCACCGACACCAAACTCAAGCCCAAGCAGCGCCTGGCCCTTCGTCCCGAGGGCACGGCCGGTGTGGTGCGCGCCGTCGTGGAGAACAACCTAGTGCCCCAGGGCTCCACGCCGTTTAAGGCCTATTACGCCGAGGCCATGTTCCGTGGCGAGCGTCCCCAGAAGGGTCGCCTGCGCCAGTTCCACCAGGTGGGTATCGAGTGGCTCGGCGCTCCCGATCCGGCTGCCGACGCCGAGTGCATCATCATGCTCATGGAGTTCTACAAACGCCTGGGCTTCGATCTGTCCAAGCTCCGTTTGCTTATTAACTCGATGGGCGATGCGCAGTGCCGTCCGGCATACCGCGAGCAGGTCAAGCAGTTTATCCTCGATCACGCCGACGAGATGTGCGATGAGTGCCGTGAGCGCGCCGAGCTCAACCCGCTGCGCGCCTTCGACTGCAAGAACGACCATTGCCGCGAGATCATGGCCGACGCTCCGCTGATGGGCGACAACCTGTGCGATGAGTGCCGCGAGCACTACGAGCAGGTCAAGCGCTATCTGGATGCCGCCGGTATCGAGTATGTCGAGGATCCCACCCTGGTGCGCGGCCTGGACTACTACACCCGTACTGTCTTTGAGGTCGAGGCTCCCGGCGCCGGTGTCGGCTCCATCGGTGGTGGCGGTCGCTACGATGGCCTCGTTGAGCTCGAGGGCGGTAAGCCCACGGCGGGCGTCGGCTTTGCCGTCGGCTTTGAGCGCGCCCTGCTGGCCCTGCAGGCCTTTGGCAGCGACCTGGGTGCCGAGGAGGTCCCGTGCGTCTACGTTGCCAACGCCGGCAAGGAGCTGCGTCAGAACGTCTTTACCATTACGCAGCAGCTTCGCGCTGCAGGGATTGTGACCGAGGCCGACTATCAGGGCCGTTCGCTCAAGGCCCAGTTTAAGCAGGCCGATAAGGTGGGCGCCAAGCTCATCCTGGTCTTGGGTGGCGACGAGCTTGCCGCCGGCAAGGTCAAGGTGCGCGACATGCAGAGCCATGACGAGGTTCTCGTCGATCTGGCCAACGTCGTCGAGGCGGTTCGCGAGCGTCTGTAGCGTATGATTTTTGAGCTGCGGACCCGCTAACATGTCCCGCTCGCGACGAGCGATTGTTACGGGGGTGTTTCGCATTTATGCGGAATGCCCCCGTTTGTGTATGCCGTCCACCGAGAAATACGACCATTTAGAGCAAAAACCCTTGCAATGCAGAAAATACTTTTGTGTGGTAAAGCGCAATCAGTGTCGAAAGTATTTCTCAAGCGCCTATAATGAATACCGCATGTTACGTGCATAGAAGGAGGAATGGGAGGAAACGTGGCTGAGAACCTAAGCAACCAGTCTGTACCCGAAGCCGCGGCGCGCGTCGCTGCCGTGGTCAACCGCCTCGTTAACCGAATCGGCTCGAATGCCGAGTCCAGGGAGCGTCTCGCCGAGATCGAGATCCCCGAGGAGCTGCGCGATAATCTGGCGCTGTTCCTGCGCCTGGAACGTCGTGTGCTTAGCGAGTATGATCCCGAGATCGCGGACCTGTTCGACAAGATTTTGACAGCCGAGATTGTGGCCAATGCTGGCAACCCCGGTAGCCGCGCTGCCGACGAGTCCGTTGACGAACAGGGCGTGCCCACTGCCGACGAGCCCACCGCCGTGGCGTTTCGCGAAGTCGTCGATCTGATTGACAGCCTGCCGCTTGATAAGCAGCAGGTCATCGTTCGCGCCTTTACGAGCTTCTTCCACTTGGCAAACCTGTCGGAGGAGAACTACCGTGTGGCGCAGCTGCGCGAGCGCGAGGCCGGCGCATCGACCGATACCGAGGTCGATCCCGCCAACGAACTCACCGTCGCCTATCACCAGTTGGTAAACGAGATGGGCGTCGAGGGTGCCAATGAGCTGCTCGGCAAGCTCGAGTTCCACCCTGTCTTTACCGCACATCCCACCGAGGCCCGTCGTAAGGCCGTCGAGGGCAAGATTCGCCGTATCTCCAACCTGCTGGAGGAGCGTCCGCGTTTGGGCGGCTCCGACCTGGTGGAGAACGAGCGCCATATGCTGCAGGAGATCGACGCCCTGGTGCGTACGAGCCCCATCGCGCTCAAGAAGCCCACGCCGGTCGAGGAAGCCGATACCATCATCGACATCTTTGATAACACGCTGTTCGACGTTATCCCCGTCATCTATCGTCGTTTTGACGACTGGGTGCTGGGCGACAAGGCCGGTACCGTGCCGCCGCTGTGCCCGGCGTTCTTCCATCCCGGCAGCTGGATCGGTTCCGACCGCGACGGTAACCCCAACGTCACCGCCAAGGTGAGCCGTGAGGTCGCCGCCAAGTACTTTACCCACATGGTGCTCAAGCTCGAGGACAAGTGCCGCCGCATCGGCCGCAACCTCACGCTCGAGGCCACCTACAGCAAGCCGTCTGCCGAGCTCATCAACCTGTGGAACCATCAGGTCGAGATGAGCACCCAGTACACCGCACGTGCTGAGTTGATCTCCGAGCACGAGCCACATCGCGCCGTCATGCTCGTCATGGCCGACCGTCTGAACGCCACCGTCCGTCGCATCACCGACACCATGTACCACAGCGCCGACGAGTTCCTGGATGACCTGCGCGTCGTCCAGCGTTCGCTTGCTGCCTGCGGTGCCGTCCGTGCCGCCTACGGCCCGGTCCAGACCATCATCTGGCAGGTCGAGTCCTTCGGCTTCCATATGGTCGAGATGGAGTTCCGTCAGCATTCCGTGGTGCACGCCCGCGCCCTCAAGGATATCCACGAGAACGGTATCCATGGCGACCTGCAGCCCATGACGCGCGAGGTCATCGATACCTTCCGCGCTATCGGCTCCATCCAAAAGCGCTACGGCAAGAAGATGGCGCACCGCTACATCATCTCGTTTACCAAGAGCGCCCAGCATGTGGCCGACGTCTTTGAGCTGGCCCACCTGTCCTTCGCACACGAGGAGGACGTTCCCGAGCTCGACGTGATCCCGCTGTTCGAGCAACTCGAGGACCTCGAGGGCTGCGTTGACGTGCTCGACCAGATGCTTACGCTGCCCGTGGTGCAAAAGCGCCTTGCCCAGACCAACCGCCGCATGGAGGTCATGCTGGGCTATTCCGACTCCTCCAAGGACGCCGGTCCTACCACGGCCATGCTCGCGCTGCACTCCGCGCAGGAGCGCATCGCCAAGTGGGCCGAGAAGAACGATATCGACCTGGTGCTCATGCACGGTCGCGGCGGTGCCGTGGGCCGTGGTGGCGGCCCGGCCAACAAGGCCGTGCTGGCGCAGCCCAAGGGTTCGGTCAACTGCTTCTTTAAGCTCACCGAGCAGGGCGAGGTCATCTTTGCCCGTTACGGCAACCGCACGCTGGCTCAGCGCCATGTTGAGTCCGTTGCTGCCGCAACGCTTTTGCAGTCGGCCCCGAGTGTCGAGAAGACCAACACCGAGACCACGCAGAAGTTCTGGGATATGGCCGAGAAGCTCAACACCGCAAGCCACGAGCGCTATCTGGACCTGCTGAACACCGAGGACTTTACACCGTGGTTCTCGACCGTGACGCCGCTGACCGAGGTCGGTCTGCTGCCGATCGGCTCGCGTCCGGCCAAGCGCGGTCTGGGTGCGAAGTCACTCGACGACCTGCGTACCATTCCGTGGATCTTCAGCTGGAGCCAGGCGCGCATTAACCTGGCCGCTTGGTACGGCCTGGGCACCGCCTGCGAGCAGCTTGGCGATCTTGACCAGCTCAAGGCTGCCTACCAGGAGTGGCCGTTCTTCCGCACCTTTATCGACAATATTGAGATGTCGATCGCCAAGACCGATCAGCGCATCGCCAAGATGTATCTGCACCTGGGCGATCGCCAGGATCTGTCCGAGAAGGTCTTTACCGAGATGCAGCTCACGCGTAAGTGGGTCCTTGCCATCGTCGGTGACGAGTGGCCGCTGCAGCGCCGCCGCGTGCTCGGCTGCGCCGTCCGCGTGCGTAACCCCTATGTCGACGCCCTGTCCATCGCCCAGGTCCGCGCCCTTCGCGAGGTGCGCATGAATCAGGACGAGATGGCCGAGGAGAAGAAGGCCGAGTACATGAGCCTGATTCTTTCGACTGTGACCGGCGTCTCGGCAGGACTGCAGAACACGGGGTAATCGATAGCCCTGTGGTTCTCACCGGGGCCCGATGGGTTTCCCTCTGAATGCGTCCTCGCACTTGAAGCCCCCTTATCCTGCTCCTTCGGAGCTGCGGATAAGGGGGCTTCGTGCTGCGGAGTGCATTCAGAGGGAAACCCGTCGGGTCCCTTCGTCCTCGATCTTCAGGGATTAAAGCTGAGGAGAAGAATGATGCATTGGGCGCTTCGCACCTTACAGCTGTGACGGCCGCGGTCCCGTTTGAGGTCGCGTCCGTTTTGTTGTGGGTCAAATATGAACGTTGTGTTAATGAGTCGGTGGACGGTGGTGTTTTTCGGTGAGCGGCGTATCCTTCCAACGGTTTATCTAGTGTGTCAGTTGAAAGGAAGAGGGCGCTCGTCATTGTTTGAATGTGAACTGCCGTTTGACCACAAGACGTTGCATCTGGAGCTCGAGGATAAGAACTTCGCGGGTGTGATGGAAGGTCATCAAAACGAGTTTAAGACTACGAAATCGCAGGAAGAGCTGGTAGAGGAGTCGCTTGCCAACCCTTATGGCTCGCCTTCGCTCGAGGAGCTTTGTGCTGGCAAGAAGGATATTGTCATTATTAGCTCCGATCATACGCGTCCCGTTCCCTCGCGTGTGACGATGCCTATTCTGCTGCATCACATCCATTCCGCTGCGCCCGAGGCTCGAGTTCGTATTTTGGTTGCTACGGGTATGCACCGTCCGTCGACGCATGAGGAGCTCGTCAACAAGTATGGCGAGGAGATCGTTGCCAACGAGGAAATCGTTATGCACGTCGCGACTGACGACAGCATGATGAAAAAGATCGGCACCTTGCCTTCTGGTGGCGAGTGCATCATCAACAAGATTGCCGTCGATTGCGATCTGCTGCTTGCCGAGGGCTTTATTGAGCCGCACTTCTTTGCTGGTTTCTCCGGCAGCCGCAAGTCCGTCCTGCCTGGCATCGCCAGCTACAAGACCATCATGTACAACCACAACGGTCAGTTTGTGAATGATTCCCACTCGCGTGCCGGCAACCTGTGCCACAACCACGTGAGCGAGGACATGTTTGCCGCTGCCGAGATGGCTCACCTTGCCTTTGTGCTTAACGTGGTGCTCAACGGCAAGCACGAGGTCATCGGTTCCTTTGCCGGCGATATCCACAAGGCGCACGAGGCTGGCTGCGAGTTCGTGAAGAGCCTTGCCGGCGTTGAGCCCGTCGAGTGCGAGATTGCCATTACCACCAACGGCGGCTACCCGCTCGACCAGAACATCTACCAGGCCGTGAAGGGCATGTGCTCTGCCGAGGCCACGCTTCCCGAGGGCGGCGTGATTATCGATGTCGCCGGTTGTGCCGACGGTCACGGTGGCGAGGGCTTCTATCACAACATCGCCGACAACGATCCTGCGGAGTTTGAGCGCGCCTGCATCGACCGTCCTAAGGACGAGACCCTGCCCGACCAGTGGACGAGCCAGATTTTCGCCCGCATCCTGGCGCATCACCCTGTGATCATGGTTACCGACCTGTGCGATCACCGGATGATCAAGGATATGCACATGACGCCGGTCAACACCCTCGATGAGGCGCTCAAGCTCGCCTTTGAGATGAAGGGTGCCGATGCCAAGGTGGCCGTCATTCCCGATGGCCTGGGTGTTGTCGTCGCTCAGCACTAGTACGCGGCCTAAACGAATCGTTTATAACCGACAAGAAAGATAAGGTTTTATGCTTACCAAACTCCTCTGCGAATTCGGCGCAACGGCCCTCATGATCATCTTTGGCGTGGGCGTGCACTGCGATACCGTGCTCAAGGGCACCAAGTATCAGGGTTCCGGCCATATGTTTGCCATCACCACTTGGTCTTTTGGCATCTCGGTCTGCCTGTTTGTCTTTGGCGGCGCCGTGTGCATGAACCCGGCTATGGTGCTCGCCCAGTGCATCGTAGGTCTGGTGCCGTGGGGCAGCTGCATTCCCTTCATGATTGCCGATATGCTCGGCGGCTTTGTGGGCGCCGTAATCGCTTGGCTTATGTATGCCGATGAGTTCAAGGCTTCCGAGGGCGTCGTCGACCCCATTGCCCAGCGCAACATCTTCTCGACCAACCCCACCACCGAGGGCACCAACTATGCTCGCAACTTCTTCTGCGAGGCTATCTGCACCTTTGTGTTCATCAGCGCCATCCTTGCTGCCGCTAGCCGCGCTGGTGAGAACGTTCTGATGCTCGCTATCTGCGTCGGCCTGATCGTTTGGGCCGTTGGCATGGGCATGGGCGGCATCACCGGCTTCGCCATGAACCAGGCTCGTGACCTTGGTCCTCGCATGGCCTATCAGGTGCTGCCGATCAAGAACAAGGCCGACAACAACTGGAAGTACGGTCTGCTCGTTCCTGGCATTGCTCCGTTTGTCGGTGCCGCTCTGGCCGCACTGTTTGTGCACGGTTTCTTGGGCATGTTCTAGTCCAAGACTACATAGTTGTTCGCCGTCCGCATGGGGTAACTTCCCAGCGCGTCCTCGGACATGCAAAAAGGCTCGCTGCGCACTTTGTGCGGCGAGCCTTTTTGCGTCCTGCGGAGTGCGCTGGGAAGTTACCCCATGCGGACGGCTGCGGGGTCTTTGTTGCGTTCGTACAAGCAACCCAACATATATATCTGAATTTGGATGGGAGGGGCTTGTTGCTGGTAGGGGCGTTGGGCTGCTGTTGGCACTTTGGGAAGGGATAGTTACTTAGCCGAAGAGGGGCTTGATGGCTGATAGGTAGTCTTTGGCTACTTCGGCCTTATCTGCTTGGAAGTTGTGCCAGGCCCACCATTGGACGGTGGCTACGAAGCTTGAGGCTATGTGGTGCAGTAAGAAGCTGCGGTCCATGGTGCCGGCGGGGCCTGCGGGGTCGACGGGGACGGTTTCGGCTGCTCGTGACATGATGGTCTTGCGTAAGCAGTCGGCGAAGACGCGTGAGCCGGCGCCGGCTACGAGGGCTCGAACGCCCTGACGGCGTTCCCAGAGGTTGTTGAGGATATGCTCGACTTGCACGAGTGGGTCGTCGAGCGGCGTACCATCGTCGTCGAGGGCGTGGGTGCAGATGCCGCTCACGAGCTCGGACAGTAGGCCGTCTTTGCTCTTAAAGAGGCCGTAGAATGTCGCGCGGCCTACGTGGGCGCGCGCGATGATGTCGCCGACGGTGATCTTGCCGTAGTCCTCTTCGCGTAGGAGTTCGGAGAACGCCGCGACGATGGCGGCGCGGCTTTTTGTCTTGCGGGCGTCCATGGCTATGCGTCCGCGTGAACAAGCAGGCAGCGGAGCGTACCGGAGCAACCCTCGTAGGGGCGTTTGCCGGCGCCGTAGCCGACGGCCTCGATGCGGTAGCGAGCCGGCAGGTGCTCGGATGTGCGCAGTGCGGCGACGATGGCAGCGCCCGTGGGCGTCACGAGCTCGCCGGCGACCGGTGCGGGCGTGAGGGCGATATTGCCCGCCTGGCACAGGTTGACGACAGCGGGGACGGGAATGGGCATAAGGCCGTGGGCACAGTGGATGGTGCCGTGGCCCTCGGAAAGCGACTCGACCACAATGTCCTCAATGCCCAGGTCATCGAGGCAGATGGCGACAGAGCAGACGTCGACGATGGAATCGACGGCGCCTACCTCGTGGAACATGACGGTCTCGGGCGTTTTGCCGTGGGCCTTGGCCTCGGCGGCGGCGAGCGCGGTAAAGATGGCGAGCGCGCGACGCTTGGCGCCATCACTCATCTGCGAGCCATCGATGATGGCGGTGACGTCCGCCAAAGAACGGTGATGATGGTGGTGGGCGTGATGATGGCCCTCGTGGCCATGGCCGTGGGTCTCATGATCATGCTCGTGTGTGTGCTCGTGTTCGTGTTCGTGTTCACCATGATCATGATGGTGGTGCTCGTGCTCGTGCGTGTGCTCGGCAGCTGCTTCGTTGCCGTAGAGCCATGCCATGTCGTGGTCGTGGTTCTCGAGCTCTTCTGCCAGCTGAACGTCGAAATCGCAGGCGTCGATGCCATGCTTGTTTACGCGCGTGACGGCGATCGTAAAGCCGTCGACCGGCAGTGTGGCGAGCTGTTCGCGCAGGTGTTCCTCGCTGGCGCCCAGGTCGAGCAGGGCCGCGACGGTCATATCGCCGCTGATGCCCGAGGTGCCGTCGATGATAAGCGTGTGCTGATGATTGGACATGGAATGCTCCTTAGCGGGCGCGGGGTGTGCCGGCGCTCAGATGATTGATAAGACTTGCCTGGTAAGCGGCGCCAAAGCCGTTGTCGATATTGACGACCGATACGCCGCTGGCACAGGAATTGAGCATGGCGAGCAGTGCGGCTACGCCACCAAAACTTGCGCCGTAGCCCACGCTGGTGGGAACGGCGATGACCGGACAGCTCACCAGACCGCCGATAACGCTCGCCAACGCGCCCTCCATGCCGGCGATGGCGATGACCACCTGTGCCTGGGCAAGTTCCTCGGCATGCGCGAGTAGGCGGTGCAGGCCGGCGACGCCTACGTCGTAGAGGCGGTCGACCTCGTTGCCATAGAACTCGGCCGTCAACGCGGCTTCCTCGGCGACGGGCAGGTCGCTCGTGCCGGCGCAGGCGACGACGATGCGTCCGTTGCCGGTAGGGGAGGGCTTGCCGCCCACGAGGGCGAGCTGCGCGTCCGGGACATATCCCAGGTCGATGCCGTTGCCGAGGAACTCCGAGGTGCGGGCTGCCTTTTCGGCATCCAGGCGCGTGACCAGGATGCGCTCCTGGCCGGCATCGCGCAGCGCTTCGATAATGGCGGCAATTTGCTCGGCGGTTTTACCGGCACCGTAGACAACCTCGCCGGCTCCCTGGCGCACTCCGCGCGAAAGATCGAGCTGTGCAAAGCCCAGGTCGGCGGTCGGCGCCGTCTGGATGCGCGTGAGGGCATCGGCCGGCGTAATGCTTCCGTCTGCCACGTCACTTAGCAATTGCTCAAGATCTCGTTTGTCCATATAAGTTCCCTTCGACGCAGAAAAGTTTAGCACGCGAAGGGTTGTTTCCGAACATTAGAGCATAATTGTTCGGAAATCTGACATGTCAGATTAGATGAAGTTGTGAAGCAAACTGACTAGTCACGCAGGATGATGTCCATGGCGAGCATCAGGTTGCGCTCATCGATGGCAAACGGGGCGGCCTCGCGCGTCTTGGGCTTGGCGCAAAATGCGATGCCCGTGCCCGCGGCCTGAATCATGGGGATGTCGTTGGCGCCGTCGCCGATCGCGACGGTATGAGCCATATCGACACCGCACTCAACCGCCCAGTCCAGCAGCTGGATGAGCTTGGACTCTTTGGTCACGATGTCTGCCGCCAGCTTACCGGTGAGCTGGCCGCCCACGACCTCCAGGCGGTTAGCGAGGCAAAAGTCGATGCCCGCGGCGGCCACGATCTTATCGGCGACCTCGTGAAAGCCGCCGCTTACCACGCCGACTTTCCAGCCCTTGCTGTGCGCCGAGCGCACAAGCTCCAGCGCGCCGGGGGTAAACGTCACGCGCTCAAAGGTGCGCTCGAACACACTTTCGTCCAAGCCGGCAAGCAGCCCCACGCGCTCCTCGAGCGCCTGCTTAAAGTCCAGCTCGCCGCACATAGCGCGCTCGGTGATTTGCGCAACTTGCTCGCCCACGCCGGCCTCCTCGCCCAACAGGTCGATGACCTCCTGGTTGATGAGCGTGGAGTCGATATCCATAACAATGAGGCGTGCAGTCATGATGGGCCTTTCCAAGTGCTGTTTTATTGGGGCATATTGTCGCACGTGAATAGCGCGGGCGGGTGCCGCGGTGCGTCAATTGTTTCGTCTCCGTCAAGTCTTTGGGTAAGAGCTACTTTTTCGCGGCACATCGACGCGGGTGCGATAACATAGAACGCCATGTCTGGCTGCGCGGTTTACGCAGGCTGGGCAAATCTGTACGACGCCGCCCGGAACGACACGGGGCGGCACAGATCCATAAAGGAGGATCACTGGTATGAGCCAGACCCGTCCCATCGATGAGCATTCCATGCACACCCGTACCTGCGGCGAGCTTCGCTTCGAGAACGTGGGCGAAGAGGTCACCCTCACCGGTTGGGTGAGCCGTCGCCGCGACCACGGCGGCCTTATCTTCTGCGACCTTCGCGACCGCGAGGGCATCACGCAGCTCACCTTCGACCCCGAGCACTCCGACGGCGACGCCTTTAAGATTGCCGAGACCATGCGTCCCGAGTGGCCCATCAAGATCCACGGCGTCGTGCGCGCTCGTGGCGAGGAGACCACCAACACCAAGCTCGCGACCGGCGAGATCGAGGTCCTGACCGACCACGCCGAGGTGCTTAACACGTCCGTCACTCCGCCGTTCCAGATTGAGGACGGCATCGAGACGAGCGAGGACACCCGTCTGCGCTATCGCTATCTGGACCTCCGTCGTCCCGAGATGATGGCCAACCTCAAGCTGCGCTCCGACTTCACCTTTGCCATTCGCGAGGCGCTGCACAACCGTGAGTTCATGGAGGTCGAGACGCCCTCCCTGTTTAAGTCCACGCCCGAGGGCGCCCGCGACTTCATCGTTCCCAGCCGTATTCAGCCGGGCAACTTCTACGCTCTACCGCAGTCCCCGCAGCTCCTGAAGCAGCTGCTCATGGTCGGTGGCGTCGAGCGCTACTACCAGGTTGCCAAGTGCTTCCGCGACGAGGACCTGCGTGCCGACCGTCAGCCCGAGTTCACCCAGGTCGATATCGAGATGTCCTTCGTGGACCAGAACGACGTCATGAGCGCGCTCGAGGAGGTCCTGGCCGACGCCTTCGGCCGCATGGGCGTCGAGATGCCCACGCCGCTGCGTCGTATGGACTACTGGGAGGCCATGGACACCTATGGCTCCGACAAGCCCGATACCCGCTATGGCATGCACCTGGTCGACCTGACCGACATCTTCGCCAACTCCAAGTTCAAGGTCTTTGCGACTGCCGCAAACGAGGAGGGCTCTGTCGTCAAGGCCATCAACGCCAAGGGCGCCGGTGCCTGGGCACGTGCCAAGATCGATAAGCTTGCCGGCGTGGCCTCCACGTTTGGCGCCAAGGGCCTGGCCTGGATTGCTTTCCGCGAGGACGGCTCTATCAACAGCCCCATCGTCAAGTTCTTCTCGGACGAGGAGATGGCGGCTCTGCGCGAGCGCATGGATGTCGAGCCCGGCGACCTTGTGATGTTCGCCGCCGGCCCGCGCTTGCTCTCCGACGAGATCCTGGGCGGCATGCGTTCGCACATGGCCAATGCGCTCGAGATCAAGCGCGAGGGCCACGACTTCCTGTGGGTCGTCAACTTCCCGCTGTTCCACTGGGACGAGGATCGCAAGGCCTATGCTGCCGAGCACCAGCCCTTTACCCTGCCGACCGAGACCGACATCGCCAAGATCGAGGCCGACCCGTTGGCAGCCGGTTCTTGCACCTACGACTTTGTCATGGACGGCTTTGAGGCCGGCGGCGGCGGTATGCGTATCCACAACGCCGAGATGCAGATGTCCATGCTCAAGCTCCTGGGCTTTACCGAGGAGCGTGCCGAGTCTCAGTTCGGCTTCCTCATGGAGGCCCTCAAGTTTGGTGCGCCCCCGATGGGCGGTTTCGCTCTGGGCCTGGACCGCGTGTGCATGCTGCTCACCGGTTCCGACTCCATCCGCGACGTCATGGCGTTCCCCAAGACGGCCAGCGGCTCCGACCTTATGTCGGGCGCTCCGAGTGCCGTTAGCGGCGCCCAGCTCAAGGACGTCAGTCTGCGCCTGATGTAGGCGAACGGCTACATATTGCCTGTAACGAGGGAAGGACGCGGGCCTTCCCTCGTTTTTTATGCGCCGAGGTTGTGAGGGCATGGGGTGACCGGACGTCGAGGAAGCTGCGTCCCGGAATTTGCGTCCAGAATGGGATGTACTTTCCGCCAGGGTCGCTCAGCGGAAACTGCGTCCCAGAATCCAGCCAAATAACGGGTCGCACTTTCCGGTTGAGCCTTCTGGCGGAAACTGTGTCCCATCATTGACGCTCGAAATGGGATGCGATTTCCGTCCCGCCCTCAACAAGCATCTAACGCTACAATAACTACCACGTGGCTGGGTTTTGCCGGCCGATGTGCGATGTCGCGGGAGGGGACATGGTCGAGTTTACAAAGACGATTAAAGATCCGTTGGGATTGCATGCCCGCCCGGTTGCGCTGCTCTATGACATCATTGCCAAGCACCGTAGTGACGTGTCGGTTTCGATTGGTGACCGCTACACCGATGGCCGCGACGTTATAGGGCTCATGGCACTCTGCGGCGAATGTGGCGAAGACGTCGTGTTCCGCGTTTCGGGCGTGGATGAGGCCTCCTGCGTCACGTCGATCAGAAACCTCTCGCTCTAAGCGCATCAATGTGACAAGGGGACAGTCCCCTTTGTTGCATAAATTGGTATGACAAGGCACCGCAAAGAGATGGTCTTTGTGGTGCTTCTTTTGTTTCGTATAGGAAACTTTTTCGAAATCTGAATGGGGACCCTTTCCAAAAAGTTAACCACGTGTTAGTTTACTAAAGCGAACATAGATGTGGCTAACTTTTACCATGTCGATGTGAAGGACGAACTGACGTTAGGAGCCACTCATGTCTTGCGGACCGCAGATGCCGGCAATGCCGCTTTCGATGGTAAAAGCGGGCGAAACCGTGCGCGTGTCTCGTGTAAAGGGCAATGAGGACATGAAGCACCACCTCAAGGACCTCGGCTTTGTCGAGGGCAGCGAAATCCACGTGGTGAGCTCGAGCGGCGCCAATATCATCGTTACGGTACTGGGCGCACGCTTTGGTATCGATTCCAAGGTTGCCATGCACATCATGACCGTCGGTTAGTCTGCAGCATTTCATAAAAACCGAAAGGGGGACAAGAGGATGAAGACGTTGGGTGACGTTAAGGTGGGCGAGAGCTCCACCATCGTCAAGCTTCACGGTGAGGGTGCGCTTCGCCGCCACCTTATGGACCTGGGGCTCATCAAGGGCACTTCGTTCAAGGTCGTGAAGGTTGCACCGCTCGGCGATCCGGTCGAGATCAACGTGCGCGGCTACGAGCTTTCCATCCGCAAGGAGGAGGCGGCCGTCGTCGAGGTCCAGTAAGAGCCCGCGGCGCATATTTCTGCAGATAAAGTTAGGTTTTTCTAACTTAATGCAGCATCTTTGAAGCACATTATCCAGCCTGCGCGGAGAAAGCAGCGCAGGCACACAAGGAAGAAGGATTGAATGGCGGATTCTCAGATCCATGTCGCGCTGGCGGGTAACCCCAACTGCGGCAAGACCACGCTTTTCAACCTGATTACCGGCGCCAACGGCTACGTTGGCAACTGGCCCGGCGTCACGGTTGAGAAAAAGGAGGCCAAGCTCCTAAGCGACAAGAACGTTACCATCACGGACCTCCCTGGCATCTACTCGCTTTCCCCCTACAGCCCCGAGGAGCAGTGCTCGCGCGATTACCTCATGAGCGGCGAGCCCGATGTTGTCGTCCAAGTCGTCGATGCCACCAACCTCGAGCGTAACCTGTACCTGGCGCTTCAGGTTATCGAGACCGGCCTGCCCGTGGTCGTTGCCCTCAACATGGCCGACCTGGTCGAGAAGAACGGCGATAAGATCGACACGGACAAGCTCTCCAAGAAGCTCGGCTGCCCGGTCATGATGATCTCGGCTCTTAAGAACAAGGGCATCAAGGAGCTCTTCGAGCAGGTCAAGAAGTCCGCTGCTTCTAAGGGCCAGGTGCCGGAGCACAAGTTCGATTCCTCCATCGAGGACGTTCTGGACCACATCGAGAACAATCTGCCGGCAAGCGTTCCCGCCAAAAAGCGCCGCTATTACGCCGTCAAGCTGTTCGAGCGCGACGCGGACGCCTGCAAGCTCATCAACCTCACTAAGGAGAAGGCTGCTCGCGTAGAGCAGCTGGTCGCCCAGTGCGAGCAGGATTGCGATGACGACGCCGAGTCCATCATCACCGGTGAGCGCTACGGCGTGATCGCGCACATCATCGACGAGTGCCTCACCAAGGCCCCGGCCAAGATGAGCACCTCCGAGAAGATCGACCGCGTGGTTACCAACCGTATCCTGGGCCTGCCGATCTTTGTGGTCATCATGTTCTGCGTGTACTACATCGCCGTTTCCACCTTGGGCGGCACGGTGACCGACTTTACCAACGACCAGCTCTTTGGTACCGACGGTTGGTATGTGCTCGGCCAGGGCCGCGACGCCTACGATGCAGCCGTCGAGGCTGCGGGCGATGCTGCCGATTCGGTTGACCCGGCGGAGTATGGCCCGTATGTTCCGGGTATTACCACCATGGTCCACGACGCCCTTGTGGCGGGTGGCACCGAGGACGGTGGCCTGGTCGATTCGCTGGTCTGCGACGGTATCGTTGGCGGCCTGGGCGCCATCTTCGGCTTTGTGCCGCAGATGTTCCTGCTGTTCGTCATGCTGTCCTTCCTGGAGGACTGCGGTTACATGGCCCGCGTCGCCTTCATCATGGACCGCGTGTTCCGCCGCTTTGGCCTGTCCGGTAAGTCCTTTATCCCCATGCTCGTGTCCTCGGGCTGCGGCGTCCCCGGCGTCATGGCCACCAAGACCATCGAGAACGAGAAGGACCGCCGCATGACGGTCATGACCACCACGTTCATTCCCTGTGGCGCTAAGCTGCCGATCATTGCCCTGCTCATGGGTTCCATCATCGGCGATTCTTCCACCACCGCCGCGTGGATCAGCCCGCTCTTCTACTTCCTGGGTGTCTTTGCCGTCATCGCCTCGGGCCTCATGCTCAAGAAGACCAAGCTCTTCGCCGGCCGTCCGACCCCGTTTGTCATGGAGCTCCCCGCCTACCACTTCCCGGCGATCCGCTCTTGGGCACTGCACGTTTGGGAGCGCTGCTGGGCCTTTATCAAGAAGGCCGGCACGGTCATCTTCGCGTCCACTGTCGTGGTGTGGTTCCTCTCCAACTTTGGTAGCTACAACGGCACGTTTGGCTTCCTGCCTGCTATGGAGGGCATCCCCGAGGAGTTCATGGACTACTCCGTGCTTGCCATGCTGGGCAACCTGGTCGCCTGGATCTTCGCCCCGCTCGGCTTTAGCACCTGGCAGGCCACCGCGCTGACTGTCTCTGGCCTTGTCGCCAAGGAGAACGTCGTCGCCACCGCCGGTTCGCTGCTCTCCGTTGCCGACGCCGGCGAGACCGACCCGAGCCTGTGGACCGCGTTCGCCGGCATGTTCCCGACTATGGGCGCTTGCGTTGCCTTTGGTGCGTTCAACCTGCTGTGCGCACCGTGCTTTGCCGCCATTGGCACCATCCGCAACCAGATGGACTCCGGCAAGTGGACCGCGATTGCCATCGGCTACGAGTGCGCCTTTGCTTGGGTGATCGCCCTGTTCATCAACCAGTTCTACAACCTGCTTGTCCTTGGCCAGTTTGGTATTTGGACGGTTGTGGCTATCGTGCTGCTGGTCGCGATACTCTTCCAGATCTTCCGTCCCATGCCCAAACATGCATGGACCGACGAGGACGAGACCAACACCGCTTCTGCTGCAGTTTCCGCTTAAGTCCGAATAAGGATTAACCCCTTTCCGAAAGCCCGGGTGTCCCAGTGACACTCGGGCTTTTTGGTGGGGGAGATGTGGCGTTTCCGCAGATAAAACCGACCAAAATAAACCTGTCCCTTTTTGGTAGGTGGAGAATGGGGTAAAGTAAGTGATGGTTAACTAGAGGAGGCTTGCTATGGCACCTATCGATATTGTTGTACTGGCCGTTATCGGTATTGCGTTTGCCGCGGTATGCGTGCGCATCTACCGCAAAGGCACCTGCGCTGACTGCGCTCAGGGTGGCGTTTGCACGGGGCATTGCTCCAACAAAAAGACGTGCGCCGCACTTAAGGGCGTAGACAAAATCGCCGAAGACTTGGGTCGCGGTATTCATTAGTCGACCGGCGTTTGGGCATGTTTGACTACGGATACGGCAGTTGCTGATACGATAGGTACGTTAGCAACTGCCGCCGAGCGGCTCAAACGAAAGGAAGC
>CABUGI010000031.1 GCA_902491055.1 uncultured Collinsella sp.
TCTTTTCTTTTACACGCCGGCGGGGCTCTAAGTTGCGGTGGAATAGATCCTGTTTATACCGTTTACCAGCTTATTTAGGAACTATTTCACCGCAACTCAGAGGAAGACGGTTAAAGGGCGCTCAGGCTCGGGGTCCAGCCGATGGTGGGGGTGACGCCGTCGAGAACCTCGTTGATGGTGGCAGCCATGCCGGCGAGCAGGCTGTTCTCGCTTACGGTGAGCGTGTCGTAGCCGCCGGATTGCATGAGCTCTCGAATCACCACGGCGCCTGCCAAGATCACGCCCGCGCGCTTGGGTTGCACGCCCGGCAACGCGGCGATACCCTCAACATCCAGCGCGGACATGCGCTCGATAGCGGCCGAAACCTGCTCCAGCGAAAGCTCGCGCAGGTGCACAAAGCTCGAATCATACGGCTCCAGCTCGTGCACCAGCGCCACGAGCGTGGTGACGGTGCCGCCCACCGCAACGAGGCGCTCGGCGCGCTCAAAATTGCTCGGCAGGCCCTCAAAGTAAGCCCCGAACTGTTCGCCCGCCCATGCGCCAGCGGCGGCAAGCTCACAGTCCGCCGGCGGCAACGCCGAGAAAAACCGCTCGGTCACGCGGCGGCAGCCGATGTCCAGCGAGCGCGTTCCCTCCAGCGCAAAGACTCCGCGCTCCGGCGCGTACACGCCCGTCGCGAGCTCCGTGGAGCCACCGCCCGAATCGGCGACGATAATGCGTTCACCGGCAAAGTCGTGCGCCACGCCAAAAAATGTCAGGCGCGCCTCAACCTCTCCCGGAATCACCTGTGGCTCAAGCCCCAGATCGCGCAGTCCGCCCAGTAGCAGCGCGGCGTTGGACGCATCGCGCGCGGCGCTCGTGCACGTGGTGCAGACGCACGCAGCCCCAAAGGCACGGGCCTCGTCCACAAACATCCGACACGCAGCGAGCACGCGCTCAACGGCCGCCTCGCAAAAGCGCCCCGTCGCGTCCACGCCCTCGCCCAAGTCGGTAATCTCGGTATGCTTGGACGATTCCACGATCGCCCCGCCCTCGACCCGGGCCAGCACCAGCCGCGACGAAACCGTCCCCAGGTCAATCGCGGCCACCTTATATCGTTTGCAATTTGTCATTGCGGGCTCCCCTCCGGGCGCTACTCGCCTACTCGCCGCTGGACGCGACCGTCTGACCCTCGACGCCGTTAAATCCAAACAGCATGTCGAGCGTCTGAATGTACCACGGCGCGTCCTTGCCGACTTCTTCGATCTCCTTGGCCACCTCGCTGGCTTTCTTGGCGTTCGACGACTTCTGGCTCGACGAGGCATCCGAATCGCCGTCTAGGCCCTGCACTTCAATCCTCTTCTCGCCGGGCATCACCAGGCCCAGGTCCTCGGATGCCGCATCCTTGATGCCCTCCTCCGAGAGCAACTTGTCGACGCTTTTTTGCAGCTCATCATTGTATTGCTGGCGAATCTCGACCTGCTTGGCCAAGATATCGCTCGAGCGCTTTGCCACATACAGGTCGCGCACGGGGAAATACAGGCTCACGAGCACCAGGGCAACGACGATGCCGATGAATAGCCCTCGCTGAGGACCGTGGGTAAAGTCGTAGATCGCCTTGACCACCGCGTTGTCGTTGGCGTAGTGCATAAAGTCCGAGCCCGAAAGACGGTTCGAGGGCCTGCTCGACCTATCGTGCGTTTGAGCCGACGAGCGCTGAGCATGCGACGAACGTGCTGGGCGCACTGGTCCATCTGTCGAAGTATTCACTTGAGCATTGGGGCGCGAGGTACTTGTCGGGCGCTGCGTGGAGCGGTCGGCGCCGGCGTAGGCGGACCCACCGAGCTGCACCGTGCGCGCACGGCGAGGCGACGGCTCACGCGAACCGGCGGAATAGTACCTGTTGTCGTAAATCTGATCCATGTGCGCCTTGTGCGGTTGAGGTTTGTTTGCGCTAAGTATTCTAGTTATAGCACGAGCGCCCGCACCGCCTTCGCCAGCCTTTGCTCGACATAAAAAAGGCGCTGAGCCATATGGCCCAGCGCCCAATGGCGGCCATCAGAAGTGGAACGGAGCCGAGTCAACCCCGCTCCCCGCGCGCACCACTTGTTTAGCGAATGTTGTAGAACGCGGCCTTGCCGGCGTAGCGCGCGCTGCCCTCGAGCTCGTCCTCGATGCGGATGAGCTGGTTGTACTTGGCGATACGGTCGCTGCGGCACGGGGCGCCCGACTTGATCTGGCCGGCGTTGACGCCCACGACCAGGTCGGCGATCGTGGAGTCCTCGGTCTCGCCGGAGCGGTGGCTCACGATGCAAGCGTAACCGGCCTCCTTGGCGGTCTCGATGGCCTCGAGCGACTCGGTGAGCGTGCCGATCTGGTTGACCTTGACCAGGATCGCGTTGGCGGCACCCAGCTCGATGCCCTTCTTGAGGCGCTCGGTGTTGGTGACGAACAGGTCGTCGCCCACCAGCTGCACCTTGTTGCCAATGCGACGGGTAAGCTCGACCCAGCCGTCCCAGTCCTCCTCGGCCATGCCGTCCTCGATGGAGATGATGGGATAGGTGTCGACGAGCTTCTCCCAGTAATCGACCATCTGGGCGCTCGTGTACTCCACGCCCTCGCCCTTGAGCTCGTACATGCCGTTCTCGGCGTTGTAGAACTCGGTCGAGGCCGGGTCCATGGCGTACATGAAGTCGACGCCGGGCTTAAAGCCGGCCTTCTCCACGGCCTTGGTGATGTACTCGAACGGCTCGGCATTGGTCTTGAGGTTGGGGGCAAAGCCGCCCTCGTCGCCCACGCCGCCGCCCAGGCCGGCCTCGTGCAGCACGCCCTTGAGGGTGTGGTAGACCTCGGCGCACCAACGCAGGCCCTCTGCAAAGCTCGGAGCGCCCACCGGCATGATCATGAACTCCTGGAAGTCGACGTTATTGTCGGCATGCACACCGCCGTTGAGGATGTTCATCATGGGCGTGGGCAGCAGGTGGGCATTGACGCCGCCCAGATACTGGTACAGCGACAGGCCCGCCGACTCGGCAGCGGCGCGGGCGACGGCCAGCGACACGCCCAGGATGGCGTTGGCACCGAGCTTGGTCTTGTTGGGGGTACCGTCCGCGGCAATCAGCGCGGCATCGACGGCGCGCTGGTCGAAGGCGTCGAGGCCCACGACGGCGTTAGCGCACTCGTTGTTGACATGCTCGACGGCCTGCGAAACGCCCTTGCCCAGGTAGCGGCCCTTGTCGCCATCGCGCAGCTCGCAGGCCTCAAAGGCGCCGGTCGAAGCACCCGAAGGCACCATTGCACGGCCAAAGCTGCCGTCCTCGAGCACGACCTCGACCTCGACGGTGGGATTGCCGCGGCTGTCGAGCACCTCGCGACCGTAGACATCCAAAATATCGCTCATGTTGTCTCCCTCTCACTTGGAAACGTAGTGGATGCAAGCGACCGGCTGACCGTGCACCATCGGTGCGTCTCCGTAAGTTAGCCATGTCGCACTTTTTGCATTATGCCCTAAGTTAGCCAAGGGATACAATCTTTTTAAAAAAATAATGGGGGCGATGGAACAAGTCCGTCCCGTCGTTCCCGCAGTCTTACTCCCCTGCCTTTGCTGCGTCCCACAGGTCGTTGAGGCCGTGGGTCGAAAGCTCGGCAAGATCCACGTGAGCATCGGCCGCCATCTGCTCCATCGCGGCCCAGCGACGGCGGAACTTTGCCGTGCTGGCACGAAGGGCGCTCTCGGCGTCAATCCCCTCTTTGCGCGCAACGTTGACCAGGGCAAAGAGCAGATCGCCAAACTCCATCTCGCGCTCGGGCGAGCCAGGGGCCTCGGCCTCAAACTCGGCACGTTCCTCGGCGACCTCGTCCCACACGTCCTGGACCGTCTCCCACTCAAAGCCCACGGCAGCTGCCTTGCGCGACACCTTCTGCGCCTGCATCAGCGCCGGCAGATGCGTGGGCACACCATCGAGCAGACCCTCGGGCGCGGCCTCGCCTGCCGTCACGGCCTTGTCCTTGGCGGCCTTCTCGGCAAGCTTGACCTCGTCCCAAATCTTGAGCACCTCGTCAGAGTTATCGGCATCCACATCGCCAAACACGTGCGGGTGACGACGGATGAGCTTGGCGTCGATATCGCGCGCCACATCGGCCAGCGTAAACTCACCGGCGTCCGCCGCGATCTGCGCATGCAACACTACCTGCATGAGCACGTCGCCCAGCTCCTCGCGTAGGTGAACCGCGTCGTCCGCCTCGATGCAGTCGAGTGCCTCGTAGGCCTCCTCGATCATGTTCTTGCCGATGCTGCGGTGCGTCTGCTCACGGTCCCACGGGCAGCCATCGGGCTGACGCAGTCGCCAGATGGTCTGCACCAGATGCTGCAGCTCGGTCGACGCGTCTACCAGCGTGGACAGATCGCGCGAGCCCTCGGCATTTTGCTGAGCCATATGCTGCGCCATGGCTACTCCTCCTCCATGACCACGTGGCGGAACGCACCGCCCTCGTAGATGCCGTAGCTGTGCGTGCCGTCCTTGGGAATGCTCACACTGCCGGGGTTGAAGAGCCACAGGCCCGGGTGCGCGGCACTTTCCTCGTTGACCTTGATGTGCGTATGACCGTAGACGAGCGCGGAGCCCTCGGGCAGCGCGGGCGCGTGGTCGACGCTGTTGTGCATGCCGGCGCCAAAGACATGGCCGTGCGTCAGGAACAGCTCGCGGCCGGTCTCGTCGAACAGCGTGGCGTAGTCGGCCATGACGGGAAAGTCGAGGACCATCTGGTCGACCTCGGCATCGCAGTTGCCGCGTACCGCGATGATGCGGTCGGCCAGGGCGTTGAGCAGCGGGATCACGCGCTTGGGGGCGTAATCGCGCGGCAGGTCGTTGCGCGGACCGTGATAGAGCAGGTCGCCCAGCAGCACGATGCGGTCGGGCTGCTCGGACTCGATGGCGGCAACCAGGCGCTCGGCCCAATATGCCGAGCCGTGGATGTCGGAGGCGATGAGGTATTTCATGGGGAGATCCTTTCGAATGGGGTTGATATGGCTGGGCGCAGGATGTCGCCACCAGCCGCGTTATTCAAATCGCAGTGCCACGGCTTGTGCCGCCTGCATCACGCGCTGGAGCGGCACATTGTGCTCGCGGGCGAGACGGGCGCAGTCCTCGTACTCGGGCGCTGCACGCTCGCTGCCGTCGGGCAGGGTTGCCACCTTGACGGACACCTCGCCCCATAGCGTCGTTACGCGCTCAAAGCGGCGTGGCAGGCAAACGCGCTCCATGACCTGGCGACGAATGCCGTTGGTCGTGGTTTCCAAAAAGATAATCGTCTGCAGGCGCTCGATATCCTCGTGAGCACAGATTACCTGTAGCTGCCAACTGGGACGGCCTTTCTTGCAATAGAGGGGCAGCCAATGCACCTCGCGCGCACCCGCCTCGCGCAGGCGGTCGGCAGCGTAGGCGAGCACCTCGGGCGACGCGTCGTCGATGTCGCATTCCAGCTTGACGATGGTCTCGGGCGCATCGGTCTCGCGGGACAGCGGGGATGTGCTATCGCATTGCATACGGTCCGGATCCTTTCCGCGCGGGCTCGTTTTGTTCACCCAAACGCTAGCACATCGCGGGCTGCGCGGATGTGACGGCGCGCGATGAGCGCGATTTTCCTTGCCCGCAAGAAACCGACACTCCACCGCCTCATCCAAACATGTACATCAGCCTCCAAACATGTCATTTTTTGCAGCTTTTGGAGGCTGATGTACATGTTTTGAGAGCGCAAGCGAGGCCGCACCGCGCGTCGCGCAGCCTTTCCAATCGATTTCGACCCCCGGCGTGTCCGGCGTGTTGAGAGCTGCGCCATTACAATGGAGCGGATTCGCTTGACACAAAGGAGCTGCCATGTCTGTCTGCCCGCTGGTCGATTGCCATACCCACACCTCGTTTTCGGACGGACATGCCTCGTTTGAGGACAACGTTCGCGCCGCTGCTGCGGCCGGCTGCCGCGTCATGGTCTCGACCGACCATCTCACCCTGCCTGCCAGCATGGATGCCAACTGCGAAGTGCAGGTTACTGAGGGCGACCTGCCGGCACATCGTCTGGCCTTTGAGGACGCCCGCAAACTCGCCGCGCAGATTGCGCCGGAGCTCGAGCTTATCTATGGCTTTGAATGCGATTGGTACGAGGGCTGCGAGCCTTTGGTTGAGCGCTGGTCCCAGAGCGCCGTGGTACGCCTGGGCAGCGTGCATTGGATTGGCAACCCAGGCGATATCATGGCCGGTGCCGCGGGTATGGCGGGAACGGAAAACGTCGCTCGCCCCGATACACCCGATTCCCTTTGCGGTTGGATCGACGATGACGCCGACCTGCACGTTTGGGAAAACCTGGGGGTACGCGGCGTGTGGGAGCGCTACGTCGACGACTGGTGCCGCGCTTGCGAAAGCCCGCTTAACTTTGATGTGATGGCTCACCCCGACCTGTTCATGCGCTTTTCGAAGGAAGGCTTTGCGCCCGATTTTGATACGGCACCGTTTTGGGAGCAGATGGCAGAGTGCGCACACGATACAGGCCGCCGCGTTGAAGTTTCGACCGCCGCGCCGCGCAAGGGCCTCGACGACTATTACCCCTCGGCGGGGCTGTTGCGTTGCTTTGCCCACGCCGAGGTACCCATCACCTTTGGCTCGGACGCGCACCGCGCCTGCGACATCTGCTGGAATATCCGCGAGGCACAAGCCCACGCCTACGACTGCGGCTACCGAGCCTTCGACATCCCCCACCCCACCGGCGAATGGGAACCCACACCCCTCGACTAGCCATCCCTTCATAAGTTGCGGTGGAATAGGGATTGTTTTGCCTGATGAAGCGCTTAAACAGTCCCTATTTCACCGCAACTTCCATGACCCCGTTACACCAACAAAGACTGTCCCAAACGACTAGTGGCGGCGGGCGTTGAGTTCGCCGGCCAGCTCGTCGAGGGTGATGCCGTAGCGCTCGAGCGTCACGAGCAAGTGGTAGACCAGGTCGCCGGCCTCATAGCGAATGTGGTCATGGTCGTTATCCTTGCAGGCCATGATCACCTCGCTCGCCTCCTCGGCAAGCTTCTTGAGCAGCTCATCCTCGACGTCGGTCAACAGACGCGCGGTATAGCTCTCCTGCGGCGACGCGTCGCGACGGCCATGAATCACCTCGGCCAGCCCCGTCAGCGTCTCACCGATATTTCCATCCTGAACATTTGCGGTGCGCACACCCATGGTTCAATCCTTTCTGGTTGGCCAAGCGCCTGGTCGAGCGCCCGCCCTACGCGAGTTTTTTAAAGAAGCAGGTACGGTTGCCGGTATGGCAGGCCGGACCCGGCGAGTCGACCTTGACCAGCAGCGTATCGCTATCGCAGTCGGCCCAGAGCTCCTTGACCTCTTGCATATTGCCGCTCGTCGCGCCCTTGTTCCAGAGCTCCTGACGGCTGCGGCTCCAAAACCACGTGGTACCGGTCTTGAGCGTCAGCCCCACCGACTCCTCGTTCATCCAAGCAACCATAAGCACCTCGCCGGTGTCATACTGCTGAACAACACAAGGAATCAGCCCCTTGGCGTCGTATGTAAGCTTTGAAGGATCGGTTATCTCTTCCATTTCTCTCCCCAAATTCAAACTTCGCAGGTCGGCGAGGGTTGTCCAGGTGCCCGAGATTCCGAGCGACAAGCCCGACGACGCGTACTTAAGTACGCGAGGAGGGTTGGAGCCGGAAGGTCGGGTGCCTGGGCAAGCCGCAGCATTAGAAGTCCAGCCTCACAGGAATACCTTGACTGGCCATATACTCCTTCACCTGGCGAATGCTGAACGTCCCAAAGTGAAAGACGCTCGCCGCCAGCACGGCATCGGCCTCGCCCTCGATCACGCCCTCGGCAAAATGTTCGAGCGTGCCCACGCCGCCGCTCGCAATCACCGGAATCGGCACCGCACGTGCCACGGCGCGGGTGAGCGCCAGGTCAAAGCCGGCCTTGGTGCCGTCGCGATCCATGCTGGTAAGCAAGATCTCGCCGGCGCCGCGACGAGCCGCCTCCTCGGCCCACGCCACCGCGTCGATGCCCGTGGCGTTGCGGCCGCCCGCCGTGAAGACCTCCCACTTGTCGGCACCAGATGCGCCGGGCAAACCGACGCGCTTGGCATCGATCGCCACGACCACGGCCTGGCTACCAAACGCCGCGGCAGCCTGGCTAATCAGCGACGGGTCGCGCACGGCGGCAGAGTTGAGCGACACCTTGTCAGCACCGGCGGCAACCATGGTGCGCATGCCCGCCAGGTCGCGAAAGCCGCCGCCCACGGTATAGGGAATGGCGAGCTCCTCGGCCGCATGCGCCGCCATCTCGATAGTCGTCGCACGGTTATCGCTCGTGGCGGTAATGTCCAGAAAGACGACCTCGTCCGCACCCTCGCGGTCGTAGGCGCGTGCCAGCTCCACCGGATCGCCCGCATCGCGCAAGCTCACAAAGTTGACGCCCTTGACCACACGGCCGTCCTTGACGTCCAGGCAGGGAATCACACGTTTGGTAAGCATGGGCTACTCCTCCCCTCGGGCGGCGGTCAGCGCCTGTACCAGCGTAAAGTTGCCCTCGTAGAGCGCGCGACCGGTAATGGCACCTTCAATCGCGCCCTCACCCACTGCGGCCAGCGCGCGGATGTCGTCGAGCGTCGAGATGCCACCCGATGCCACGACGGGAAAGCCCGCGACCTCGGCCACATGGCGATACGCCGCCACATCGATGCCCGTCTGCATGCCATCGCGCGCAATGTCGGTATACACCAGATGCTTAAAACCCAGCTCGGAAAGCTGCGCCACGGCGTCGTCGAACGCCACGCCCGCGCCGTCACGCCAGCCATTCACCTTGACCTGGCCGTCGCGTGCGGCAATATCTGCCACCAACAGCTCGCCAAAGCCTTGGGCCGCCACCTCGGCAAAACCCGGCTCGGTCACGAGCACGGTGCCCAGTGCGATGCGGCGTGCGCCGTAGCCTGCCAACTCGTCGATGCGTGCAAGCGAGCGAACGCCGCCACCCACGTCCGCGGACAGACCGTCGACGCCGCAGATGGCCTTGATCGCCGCCGAATTGGCAGCGCATGTGTTCTCGTCCTCGCCAAAGGCAGAAGACAGGTCTACGACGTGCACCCAGCTTGCGCCCTGCTCAGCAAACGAGCGGGCAACGGCCACGGGGTCGTCGGAATATACCTTGCAGCGGCTGCGGTCGCCGCGCTCCAGGCGCACGACCTTGCCGCCGATCAGATCGATTGCGGGAAACAGGATCATCGGCCAGCCTCCTCGACGATGTTGACGAAGTTCTTAAGGATGCGCTGACCCAGCGCGGAGGATTTCTCGGGATGGAACTGGCAGCCCCACACGTTGCCATGACGCACGATGCACGGGAAGCTCCGCGTATAGTGCGTGCGTGCCAGCACATCGGCGGTATCGGCGTCGTCGGCCACCGCATAGCTGTGGGTGAAGTACATGTTGGCGCCCTCGGCAAAACCGGCGAGCAGCGGATCGGCCGCACCGGCAGGCGTCATATGCACCTGGTCCCAGCCCACGTGCGGCACCTTAAGGCGGCTCGACTCCAAGCGCGTGCACGAACCGCGCATAATGCCCAGGCCATCGACCCAGGGACCGCCAGTCTGCTCAGAGGCATTGCCGTCGGCGACCGCGCCCTCGTCCGCAGGCACGCCCTCGTTGCCGCGCTCAAAAAATAGCTGAAGGCCCAGGCAGATGCCGAGCAGCGGAGTTCCGGCGGCGACGGCATCGAGCACCGCGTCCGCCTCGCCGCTCTGGCGCATAAAGGCGATCGCGTCATAGAACGCGCCCACGCCCGGGATGACCAGGCCGTCGGCGCGGCGGATCTGCTCCGGATCGTCCGACGTGCAGGCGGCGGCACCGGCGCGCGCAAGCCCGCGCGCAACGCTCGACAAGTTGCCCTTGTGGTAGTCAACTACCACGATCTTCGGTTCGCCCACGCGACCCTCCTTTTCCCCATTCAAAACCTGCCAAAAAGGGACAGGTTACAGCGAGCCCTTGGTGCTGGGGATGCCCTGCACGCGGGGATCGAGCTCGCAGGCATGGCGCATCGTGCGGCCCACGGCCTTAAAGGCGGCCTCGATAATGTGATGCGAGTTGCCACCCGCCAGTTCGCGCACGTGCAGCGTGAGCTTGGCATCGCGTGCGAAGGCATAGAAGAACTCAACGGCCAGCTCGGTATCGAAGCTGCCCACGCGCTCGGTCGGCACGGGCAGCTCGCAGTAGGCCTGCCCGCGGCCCGAAATATCAACAGCAGCCATCACGAGCGTCTCGTCCATGGCGATCGCCGCGTCGGCAAAGCGCGTAATACCCGCCTTGTCGCCCAGCGCTTGGCAAAACGTCTCGCCCAACACAATGCCCGTGTCCTCGACGGTGTGATGCGCGTCGACCTCAACGTCGCCTACCGCATGTACCGTCAAATCGAACAGGCCATGGCGACCAAAGGCGTTGAGCATGTGGTCGAAAAACGGCACGCCGGTCGAGATATCGCACATACCGGTTCCATCCAGGTCGAGTTTGACGATAATGTCGGTCTCCCCCGTCTTGCGGGTCACCTCGGCATAACGGCCCATCTACATCTCCTCCTTCACCAGCGCGGCAAACGCGGCCAGCACCTCGTCGTTTTCCTGCGGGGTGCCTACGGTAATGCGCAGACAGTCCGCGAGCCCCGGCGCGTAACTAAAGTCGCGCACCAAAATTGAATACTCGTCGCGCAGACGCTCGCGCACGCGCGTGGCATGCGGCGTGCGCACAAGCACAAAGTTCGCCGCGCTCGGCCACGCCTCCACGGGCAGACCCTCGGCAGCCATTGCGCGCAGGGCACACAACTCGCGCTCGCGCTCGGATGCGACCTGCGCCACCACAGGTGCGTAGGCATCGCGGGCACGCACGCAGGCAAGCGCGGCGGCCTGGCTCAGCACGTTAACCGAGTAGATCTGGCGAATCGCCGCAAACACATCGATGACCTCGGGCGCCGCGATCACATAGCCCAGACGCGTGCCGGCGGCGCCGAACGCCTTGGACAGCGTATGCAGAATCGCCAGGTTGGGATGCTCGGCGATAAGCCCCTGCGCCGTGGTGGCCGCGCCAAACGAATCGTCGGCAAACTCCACGTAGGCCTCGTCGACCATCACCATGCCGGGGCAGGCATCGCACAGAGCCGCAACAAAGTCGAGCGGCGCCACGTCACCCGTGGGATTGTTGGGCGAGGTCACGATCGCCAGATTGCACTCGGGAGCCGCCGCAAGCACCGCCGCCTGGTCGAGCTCAAAGGTCGCCGGGTCGCGCCACACGTCGCGCACCTCGGTCTGGCACAGCGACGCAAAGAACGCATACTCGCTAAAGCACGGCGGGCAGTTGAGCAGGGTCCGCCCCGCGCCGCCAAACGCCAGCAAGTAGTTATAGAGCAGCTCGTCACCGCCGTTGCCCACGCAGATATTCTCGCGAGCCACGCCATGCCAAGCGGCAAGCTCGTCGCGCAGGTCGTTGGACATGGGATCGGGGTAGCGGTTGAGCGGCGTAGCAGCCAAGGCCGCATCAACCGCCTTGCGCACGCCAGCGGGCACGGGATAGGTGTTCTCGTTGGCCGAAAGATTGATGCGCGTGGGCGTAAAGTTGGGATCGTAGGGCTCAATACCGGCCAGGTAAGGCTGGACGAGCTCCTTCATGCGGGGCGTCAGCTCGGCCATATTAGGCCTCCCCGCCGGTCGCGCCAGCGCCATCCGAGCCTGCAGCCGCCAGGTCCACACCCTCGGCGACCGTCGCCACAGCGTCGCCCGGCCAGGCGACCTTGGTCAGGTCGGCCGCAGCCAGCGACTCGGCACTCACGGCATCCTCGCCCTGCTCCAACACACGGCGACGCAGGGCGGCGGAAAGCGCGTGTGCCCACAGGCCCTCGGCCTCGGCCAGGCGCTGCGTAGCGGGAGCGTCGGAGAGCAGGCCCTCGGGCGTATAGCAGATAACGCTCGAGCGCTTGACGAACTCTTCGACCGAAAGCGGGTTGGAGAACATGGCCGTGCCACCGGTCGGCAGCGTGTGGTTGGGGCCGGCGACGTAATCGCCGAGCGGCTCGGAGCTCCAAGCGCCCACAAAGATGGCGCCGGCGTTGCGAATACCGCCGAGCAGACCCATCGCGTCCTTGCAGTGCAGCTCAAGGTGCTCGGGCGCCACGGTGTTCACGACCTCGACAGCGGCAGCCATGTCGGCGGCCACTACGATGGTGCCCTCGTTATCGAGCGAGGCGCGCGTGATCTCGGCACGCGGCGACTGCGCCACCAGGATGTCGATACCCGCCTCGACCTCACGCGCAAACTGCTCGTCGCAAGTCACCAGATAGCAGGCTGCCAGCGGATCGTGCTCGGCCTGGGCCATCAGGTCTGCCGCGACCACCATAGGCTTGGCCGTGGCATCGGCCAGCACGCAGACCTCGGACGGGCCGGCGACCATGTCGATTCCCACATCGCCCGAGACAATCTGCTTGGCAGCGGCAACAAAAGCGTTGCCCGGACCGGTGATTTTATCGACACGCGGAATGGTCTCGGTACCGTACGCCAGCGCGGCCACGGCCTGGGCGCCGCCTACCATATAGATTTCGTCCACGCCGCCGAGCTTGGCCGCCGCGAGCGTGTAGGGGCTGATCAGGCCATCCTTTTGCGGCGGAGTCACCATAACCACGCGCTTGACACCGGCAACCTTGGCGGGAATGGCGTTCATGAGCACGGTGGAGGGATACTGAGCGCGACCGCCCGGCACGTAGATGCCGGCCGCCGCGAGCGGGGTCACCTTAACGCCGAGCATCGTGCCGTCCGCACGCGTGGTAAACCAGCTCTGCTCGACCTCGCGCTGGTGGAACTCGCGAATCTGGCGCGCGGCCTTCTCAAGCGCGGCGACAAAGGCCGGGTCAAGGCCTTCGAGCGCGGCATCGATCTGCTCTTGCGGCAGGCGGAAGCTCTGCAGCTCAACGCCGTCAAAACGCTGACAGTAATCGCGCACCGCGGCATCCCCGTTGGCACGCACGTTGGCCACGATATCGCGGGCGGCGTCGATGATGTTTTGCGGCAGCACGCCCTTGCGGTTGAGCTGGTTGGTAACGAGGCGCTCACCGGGAGCAAGCTTGATGGTCTTCATATCGGTATCCCCTATCGGTCGAGGTTGTGTTCGAAAAACGAGAGGCCGGGCGGCGGCGCCAATCGGCCCGCAGCCCAGACGTTGGGACGCCCGTGCGCGCTCGCGCTATTGTGCCGAGCCCGCGACGGGCTCAAAATGCTTGTCCTTAACGGCCGCGGCCAAGCGATCTGCCAGATTGCGTACGCGCGGATCCAGGCGCGCAGCACCCGGATTGACAAAGAAGCGGGCCGTGCAGTCCATGATGCGGCCGGTGATGACCAGGCCGTTGTCGCGCAGCGTGGCGCCCGTGGCGGTGATGTCCACGATGCGATCGGTCATGCCGACAATGGGGCCCAGCTCGATGTTACCGTGCAGCGAGACGATATCGGCGTTCACGCCGCGCTCGGCATACCAGGCACTCGCAATGCGCGGGTACTTGGTGGCCACGCGAAGCGAACCGCGGCGGGCATAGTTGCGCTCGGCCCGGCCGGCGCGCCACGCGGGCTCCGCCTCGATAAAGGTGCACAGGCCATAGCCCAGGTCGACCAGCTGCAGCAGGTTGAGGTCTGCCTCAATGAGCGAGTCCCAACCGCAGATGCCGCAATCGGCACCACCGCAGCCCACAAAGGCAGGCGCATCGCTGGGACGCACGATGACAAACTCGATATCTCCGACCGCGCCCTTGCCGGCACGCGTGTCGCGGCCGCGCACGATCAGGTGACGGCCGGGGTCACGCAGCTCAGAGACGTCCAAGCCCGCAGTCTCGAGCACGTCGAGCGTGTCGGCCTTAAGCGAGCCCTTGGGCACAGCGATGCGCAGCGGGCCCTCGGCGCCACGGCCCGCGGCGTGATCGCCGTCGGAAGCGGCATCCTCGGCCGAGGTGCGCGCGGCCTCCAGGCGCTCGAGCGAAAAGGCGAAGCCCGCCGCCGGCACCTCGATACCGTCGCCAAATGCGCCGGTAAAGATGGAGTCATAGCGTCCGCCCGAACCGACCGGATCGGGCAGTCCGCCGGCATAAGCCTTAAAGACCAGGCCCGTGTAGTAATCGAAAGAGTTCATGATAGAGAAGTCGAACGACAGCACCTGGGCGTCCTCGGGTGCCAGGCCCTCAACCAGGGCACGCAGCTCGCGCGTCAGCGGCGCGACGATACCGGCGGCCTCCAGCAGCGCGTCCACGCGGTCGAGTACCTCGGCACCGCCGTGCAGACGCGGCAGCTCGCTAATGGCGGCCTTGACGGCATCGGACTCGGTGCTTGCCGCCACGCGGGCATCGAGGCCCACAAAGTCGTTGGCGTGCACGCAGCGAAGGGCCTCGGCGGCCAGCTCGCGATCCTCGCACGCCGCGAGCAGTTCCTTAAACGGACGCACGCTACCTGCGATAATGCGTGCATCGGGCAGCGCCAGCTTGCGCACCGCCTCGGCCACGAGCGAGACAATCTCGACATCGCCCGCGGTATCGCCCGCACCGATAAGCTCAAAGCCCAGCTGTGTAAACTGGCGCGAGCCGCCGGCATTGCGCTGGCACTCGCGAACCACCGGCGCCTCGTAGCGAAGGCGCAGGGGCAGGTCGGCCGCGCGCATGCGAGTCGAAACCAGGCGAACGATCGGCAGCGTGTTGTCGGGACGGACCACCAGCAGGCGACCGTCGTCATCAAAGAGCTTAAACGGCGTATCCGCAATGCGGCCGCCTTCCTCGAGCGAACCCTTGTCCTCGAGCAGCGGCGTCTCGACCGGAAGGTAATGATGCTCTCTAAAGCAGCCCTTCACCGTCAGCGCAATCTCCTCGCGCGCCTGAGCCTCCTCGGGCAATATGTCCCGGAATCCCCACGGTGTGGCCGTCATCTGGTGAGCCTCCTCATGCTGTGTTTCGTATAGAACAGAAGACCGGCATAGCTCCGCCGGTCTTCTGGGTACTTTAGCATACTAGAGTGTTTGCGGGGAAAATCCATCGCAGCCGCTCACGCCGTATTCATTTGGAAACATAGGGCAGATCGCCGCAACCCAAACCCGCCTAGGCGCCAATCGCACGACGATACTCTGCCATTACCTGCGCATCGGCAGCTGCGGGGTCGGCAAAATAGCGCCCGTCATAGGTCTCGGCCGAAACAACTCCGCGATAGCCGCGCGCCACCAGCCTATCCAGGTCGGCGCGCATATCGCGGTCGCCGTCACCCCAGGCAAGATGCGTCGTGCCATCTGCCGCAACATCGACAAAATGCACGTGGGCGACATCATCGCCAAGCAGATCGAAATAATCGTCGATGGTATCCCCCGCCACCGCCATAGCGCCCAAATCCAGACACGCCTTAAGTGCCGGATGATCAACCGCCTCGATCATGTGCTTCGTATCGGCCGCCGAGTTCACGATCATCGACTCAACCGGCTGTAGGGCCTCGAGTACCAGTCGCACGCCGCGCTCTCCCGCATGCTCGGCAATCGCACGCAGCATCGAGGCGCTGCGACCCCACGCGCCCTCGATCGGCTCGTTCAAAAATGCCCAGCCGCTCGAGACCATGACCTGCTCGGCTCCAAGTTCCGCCGCAATATCTACAACGTTCTTAAAGTACGCGAGTGTGCGGGCACGTGCCTCATTCCCGCGCGCCGCGATATTCCACGGCTTGGGGTTGTTCTGTTCGGGACAAAGCCCCACAATCCGAACCCCATACCGCTGCGACAGCTCCCGCACCTGCTCGAGCGAATCGTATCCATGGCAATCGACATACAGATGCATCGCTCCGGTCCAAAGCTCGCAACACGTGTAACCCGAGGCCGCTGCCGAAGAAAAGAATTCCTCAAGGTCAAAATAACGATGGCTGATATTCATGACGGCAAGCTGCGGATACTCCATCTTGTCCACCTTTCGGCAAAAGGGCGCCGCAGCACAGTGTGCGCGACGCCCCCTCTTACATTGTTCTCATTATGACGGATACTCTACTGGACACCAAGCACTCCAAAGAACGCACCAGCGATACTCACGAGCAGGATCACGAGCATGATGAGCAGCGGATTCATCTTCTTCTTGAGCATGAGATAGACGATTCCAAACAGCCCCATCGTGACAAAGCCCGGGAAGATTCCGTTGAGCAGCTCGGCCAGCGTCTGAGCACCATCGCCCGCGCCGACCATGAGCGGAATGTCCACGGTGACCATCTCCATGGTCATAGCACCGATCACCATGGCGCCCATGATGGAGGCCATCTTGACGATCGTGTCCATAATGCCCGATTCCTGGACCTTGCTGATCATGTCCGAGCCAAAGCGATATCCCACAAACGTCAGCAGGTAACGGATGATGTAGTGAGGGACGTTGAACACGAGCAGGAACAAAATCGGGCCAAGAATAGAGCCCTGTAGCGCCAGCGACGTGCCGACACCCGTTGCCAAAATTCGCAGCGTGCCCCAGTAGAAGGCATCGCCCACACCGGACAGCGGTCCCATCAAAGCAAGCTTGACATTTGAGATCGCGCTCGTGTCAAAGCTATCGTCAGTAGCGTTGACCTCTTCCATTGCAGCGGCGATGGACATGGGGAGCGTCGAGATGTACGGCGTGACGTTATAGAGCTCCATATGGCGCTTAAGGGCGGCCTTAAAGTCCGCATCCTGCGGATACAGCTTGCGAAGAATCGGCATAAGGGCCCACATAAAGCCGATATGGCCCATACGCTCGTAGTTCCAGGAATGCTCATAGGGAATCGAGCGCCAGAACAGCTTCTTAAGGTCTGCGCGGGAAATCAGCCCGTCGTAAGAAGACTCAAACTTAAAACTCATCGAACGCACTCCCAATCGCAGGATCCTCGGTTGCCACTGCGGGCTGCTCCGCTTTTTTCTTATCACCCAAAACCGTCATCGCGACGACGATGATCGCGGCAAAGATCGCCACGCCCGTCGTGCTAATGCCAAAGTAGGCGACGAGGAAGAAGCCAGCGAAGAAGAACGGAGCCACCGTTTTGTTCATAATCATCTGCGCCAGCATCGCAAAGCCGAGTGCGGGCAAGAAGGCGGCGGCGACATCCATGCCGGTCTGAACGAAATCGGGGATGATGTTGAGCAGGCTGGCAACAGCATCGGCGCCAAAGAAGAATGCCAGGGGAATAATCAGCAGGCCGCACCAGCTCTGCGCGTAACCGGCGATGAGCATGTTGCGCGTGATGGCCTTGGTGTCTCCGTCCTCGACGTTTTTGTCGATACGGTGCACCAGCAGCAGCATCACCGGCTGGCCCAGGGCGGTATCGAGCGCCAGGACGATCGTTGCGATAGGAATGCCCAGGGTCAGGGCCGCCGAAGCGTCCGCGCCGGCCTGCATGGCAAGAGATACGCCCAGGATAGTGCCGGAAATCGTATCGGGCGGGTTATAGGCGCCGACCGAGATGGCGCCGACCATGGCAAGCTCCATCGTGGCGCCCATGATCGTGCCGGTCACCATGTCGCCCATGACAAGGCCAACCAGAGGTCCGAGCACGATCGGGCGCTGGAGGTAGCTCGTGCCCGTCAGCCACTCGGAATAACCCAAAAGGGCAATAAGGAAAATCAGGATTGTCTTGATAACCATGGCAGCCCCTAACCGATGACCTTCGCGGCGTCAGCCTTCGCATCTGCCGGAATCATCTGAATGAACAGCTCGTAGCCCTCGCCGAGTAGCTCTTTGACGTATGCCTCGTTTTCGGGCGTAAGGAACACGCTCGTCGAGACCTGGCGGGCATTCTCGCTAAAGGCAACATTGCCGAGGTTGATCTTCTTGACTCCCATCGCCTTGGCGACGGCACCGGCCTGCTGGATCGTCTCGCAAACCACGAAGAGCTTGTACTTATCGGTCACACCGCTCTGGAGCGCCTTGACGGCGTCCTCAGTGTTTTTGACGACGACCTTGC
This sequence comes from uncultured Collinsella sp., assembly GCA_902491055.1. Taxonomy (GTDB): domain Bacteria; phylum Actinomycetota; class Coriobacteriia; order Coriobacteriales; family Coriobacteriaceae; genus Collinsella. The sequence continues at coordinate 17,986 of CABUGI010000031.1, forward strand.
AGCCCTCAGGCTTTGCAAGGGACAGGGCCTGTAGACGAAGCTTGTCATTGAGGACCGTGTCGCTCACCAACAGGATGCAATCGGCACCCAGAGCCGAGGTCCAGCTAACGGCAACCTGGCCGTGAAGCAGTCGATAATCTACACGAATCATCTGAATCATGATGTGCTCCCTAGTGGTTAAAACTCATCGAGCTCGGCCTGCCCCAGCAGGTCGTTGACGTACTTGACCTTGGTGTCGTCCGCCTCGACGATCTGGCGAATGGCCTCATCGATCGGGGTGGATTCGGGCACGAACAGCAGCTGAATAAGGAGCGGCAGGTTCATATTGGTCACCAGATGCGTGTTGGGACGCGTCTGGACGATCTTGGTGAACTCGTTGTTGACACTGCCACCAAAGAGGTCGGTGCAAACGACGACCTCATCGTCCGCGGCAAAGCCGTCCAGAATCGCTGCGGCCTCCTTGGTCAGGTCCTCGTTTCCGTCGACATACATAGAGAGCGCATGGACGTTTTCGCGCTCGCCGGAAAGCAGGCCGATGCTCTCGACGATTCCAGACGCAAAATGAGCATGGGACGCCACGATAAACTGCCTCATTCGATTCCCCTTCCTAGCGAATTTCGGCATAAAAATGCCCGGACGCATGCGCCCGGGCAGGGTGCTTCTTGATCAGTAGCTTATTTGTCACCGATTAGTAGTCGAACTGGTGATAGTAGCGACGGTAGTTGAGGTTGTGCTTGGTGACCGTCTCGTAGTAAGCGGCAAGGCGATCGGTGATCAGCGAGGAGAGGATCCACGGGGAGACGATGACGCGGAACTCGTCGTCAAGGCCGGGGATGGCGAACT
>CABUGI010000032.1 GCA_902491055.1 uncultured Collinsella sp.
CACGATTTTCGCCGCCAACGCTCATGGCAAGGCGCGCCCGGCGGCGCATGCGCTCATACGCCAAACCCGACGCGACATCGTACATTCGAGCCATCATGGCTGCGCCGTCGTTTCCAAGGAGCAGGGAATAGTTTTTCGCGTGCGCATCCGGTGCGCCGATAATGGCGTTGAAGAACAGTATCTGCGTAAACAGATACAGGTTAAGTTGATGGTGGCTCGTATTTACGAGGAGCTCTTGAATGTCGCGGGTGGTCGGGCCGCCGTCTGCTGTGTACTTTTGGGCGGGCATCACCCCAAGTGCCTGACAGAGGTCTTCTTGATGTAGGCGCCTGATCATTCCGTCTTCGACTTTCACGCGGTCATAGCGCTCAACAATGAGGGCAGGTTCGTCCTCAAACATACGATATTCGACGTTTGCCGTTGCGATACCGGCGCGCTGGGCGCTTTTCATGCAGACAAACTCATTGAGAGCCTCGAGTTTAAATCCGATAACGCCATTTTTGAAAATATGCGTTGTGGGCGAGGAGCCCATGCATTCGCACCAGCGGCCGTTTATGAACGCGAGCGCGAACTTGCCCTGGTTGCCTCCAAGTGACCAACTTTCATCTAGACCCATCCACGATGCATCGCGGTCATCTCTGATCGACTTGAGACGGAGAGCAATTTCGTGGTCGTCTATAGGGCGGTAGTCGCCAGCGCGATGCAGGACGGCGTCGGCATCTTCTTCGGCACAAAACTGCACTCCGCCCGGACAGTCGAGTCCGATATGGCTGAGCAACGCAACGGGATTGTTGGGCCTAACGTTGAATTCGGCGGCAATCGCTTTTCGTTGGTCCTCGCTGTCGGGTAGAAGGCCAAACAAGTACGGATTCATGACCTGTTGGCCGTATGTGCGATTTGATACGGGTATGTTGGTCGATAGGGTTGGCCCGTCATAGTCATGATCGTAGGTAAAGCTGATAAGACCGTTCTCATCTTGCGTGAGCGTTCCCGCAGGTACGCCGCAAATAATGGTCCGAAGTGATGTTCTGGCCATTGGCTATTTCCCTTCGGGCTTGGTTTGGTTAGATGCGTTTGCGGCAATCGAGACTCCGAGATTGGACATGGCGAAATCGGCGAAGGCCCTGTCGTAGAGCTCGGACGTAAAGGGGACATCTGCGAGAGCCGGAACGGCTGCGCTGCGACGGTTGCGATGGTGAAAACGTTGAGCGTGATGGCGCCTGGGGGTACTACGAGGTTGCAAATCAGCATGCGGGGCGTCGACTGGTTGCTCGTTTTTCGATTCGTCGATATCCCCTTGAGCGGCGAGCGCCAGTCCAAGAGCACCGAAAACTGCCAGCAGCTTGTCGAGCCGAATGCCCGTGGCATCTCCCAGCTCGAGCGATGCGAGCAGGCGCTCCGAAACACCGGCCTTTTTAGCGAGGGCGGCACGGGTGAGGTCCTGAGCCTCGCGTGCCTGGCGCACGTAGATGCCAGCTTGGCGCGGTGTGGTGATGGGAAGGGTATCCACGTCGATCTCCTAACGTGCAGACTTTTGCATATTAGTATGACATGCAAAAGTCTGCACGAAAAGGCCTCATGCAAAACTCTGCATGAGGCCTTGCCCGGACGTATAGTTTTGAAGGGTGTTTTACGGCGCCAAAACCCCCAAGTGTTCCAGCAGAATCTTGAGCCCGATGAGGATGAGCACGACGCCACCCACGATGGTGGCGGGTTTTTCGTAGCGCGCGCCAAAGGTGTGACCGATCGCTACGCCGGCGACGGAGAAGATAAACGTTGTGACGCCGATAAGCGATACAGCGGGAACGATGTAAACCGAGAGCGCCGCAAATGAGATGCCCACGGCCAGGGCGTCGATTGAGGTGGCGATGGCGAGGATCAGGTACTCGCCCAGGTCAATCTTTTCGGCATCCTTGCCGTCGCCTTCGTCCTCGTCTTCGGTAAAGGCCTCCCACAGCATTTTGCCGCCGATGAAGGCCAAAAGGATAAAGGCGATCCAATGGTCGATGGGTCCGATGATGCCCATGAATTGACTGCCGAGCGCCCATCCGATTACGGGCATGCCGGCCTGAAAGCCGCCAAAGAACAGGCCGAGCACCACGGCGACTTTAAGGTTGATCTTCTTCATGCCGAGACCCTTGCAGATGGAAACGGCAAAGGCGTCCATCGAAAGGCCAACGGCGAGCAACACGAGCTCTGCGAGTCCCATAGTCTGGCTCCCTCTCTGCGGGCGGGCCCGCGTGTACCTCTTGGGGGAGTAACAAAAAAGACCCGTGGCGTACGCGTTGCGCGCACAGCCACGAGTCTCGTTCATTAAGGCAAGCCAGGCCGCATCGGCCAGTGTGTTGACTTGCCGCGCCACCGGAGGCGAACCCGATCACGCGACTACTCCCTCATTTATGCGAATCCCGATGCTACCACATAAGCAGCTCATTTGGATTGGGGCTCTCAGCTGTGTTCGCTCATTCTGTAAGCATCGGATTTTGCGGGCGTCACAGGGGCAAACCGTGAGAAACTTATTGACGTTTATGGAGCGTATACGATGGGAGCGATGCCTTGGATAAGAACGAGCTGCAAAAGCGTATGGAACAGGCCATTCGCCTGACGGCACCTGGCCAGCCGATCCGCACCGCCCTCGACATGATTATTGCCGGTCACCTGGGCGCCCTTATCTGCGTCGGCGACACCGAAAACGTGCTCGCTGCCGGTAACGACGGCTTCCCGCTCAACATTTCGTTTACCTCGAACCGTCTGTTCGAGCTCTCCAAGATGGACGGTGCCATCGTCATCGACGGCGACCTCACCCAGATCCTGCGCGCCAACTTCCACCTCAATCCCGATCCCTCGCTTGCCACGAGCGAGACGGGCATGCGTCACCGCACCGCCGCTCGCATGTCGGTGCTCACCGACGCCATCGTGATCTCGGTTTCGGCTCGTCGTGCCGTCGTCAACGTGTACGTCCACGGTAAGAGCTACGAGATTCAGCCTGTCACCACCATTATGAGCTCGGTCAACCAGCTCGTTGCCACGCTTCAGACCACCCGTCAGTCGCTCGATCGCTCCCTGCTGCGCCTGACGGCCCTCGAGCTCGACGACTACGTTACGCTTGCCGACATTACCGGTATTTTCTCGAGCTTTGAGATTATGCAGCAGGCAAAGACCGAGCTTAAGGATTGCATTGTCAAGCTGGGCAACCAGGGCAAGCTCGTGCAGATGCAGCTCGAGCAGCTCGCCGGCTCCAGCATGGATACCGAGTACGACCTGATGATTCGCGACTATGCGAGCGATTCCTCCGAGGCCAACGCCGAGAAGATTCGTGCAGAGCTCGCCCGCATGACGCCTAAGGACCTGTCCGACCCACAGCATGTGGCGGCGGTTCTGGGTTACGACGACCTGGACGAGGACTCCGTCATGACGCCGCTGGGCCTGCGCACGCTTTCGCGCGTGTCCGTCGTGCGCGACGGCGTGGCCGAGAAGATCGTCGACGAGTATGGCTCGCTGCAGGAGCTCATGGACGACATCAGCGAGGATCCGGAGCGCCTGGGCGACTTTGGCGTCAACAACCCTGCCATTCTTGCGGACTCCCTGTACCGCATGAAGGGCACCAAACAGGGGAACGCATAATGGCGCCCGTGTGCGCCGTGGTCGTTGCCGGTGGTAGCGGCCAGCGCTTTGGTAACCCCGGTGGCAAGCAGCTCGTCAATGTGGCGGGCCGTCCGCTTATGAGCTGGTCCATCCGCGCATTTGACCGGAGCGATAAGGTTGGCCACATCGTCGTGGTTTGCCCTGCCGAGCGTCGTGCCGAGATGCGCCGCCTGGCCATCGACCCGTTTGGCTATGGCACGCCCATCAGCTTTGCCGATGCCGGCGCGACCCGCCAGGATTCCACCCGCGCCGGCGTGCACGCGGTGCCGGCGGGCTTTGAATACGTCGCCATTCACGATGGCGCCCGTCCGCTCATTACGACCGAGGCCATCGACCACGCTATCGACGTGCTCGTGAGCGACCGTGCCCTCGATGGTGTCGTGTGCGGCCAGCCCGCGATCGACACGCTCAAGATCGTCGATGGCGACAACATCGTCGAGACGCCGCCGCGCGAGCTGTACTGGGCCGCGCAGACGCCGCAGATCTTTAGCGTCGATGCTATGAAGCGCGCCCACGCTGCAGCCATTGCCGAGAGCTTTATCGGTACCGATGATTCGTCGCTGGTCGAGCGCATGGGTGGGCGCGTCCGCTGCGTCCAGAGCCCGCGCGATAACCTTAAGGTGACGGTGCCCGAGGACCTGCGTCCCGTAACCGCGATTCTGCTCGGTCGCATGGCCGAGGGAGAGGACCTTCCCCATGTTCAGTAACCTGCGCATTGGCCATGGCTACGACGTTCACCGTCTGGTGGAGGGGCGTCGATGTATCATCGGCGGTGTCGATATTCCCTACGAGCGCGGCCTGCTGGGCCACTCGGATGCCGATGTGCTCGCGCACGCCTTGGCCGACGCCATTCTGGGCGCCTGCCGCGGGGGAGACATCGGCAAGCTATTCCCCGATACCGACCCCGCCTATGAGGGCGCCGATTCGATGGTGCTGCTCGCTCGCGTGATGGACTATGCGCGCGAGCTGGGCTTCGAGTTTGTCGATGCCGATTGCACCATTGCCTGCCAGCAACCCAAGATCACCCCGCACCGCGATGCCATGCGCGCCAACCTTGCCCATGCCCTGGGCGTTGACGTCGAAAACGTGGGCGTCGCCGCCACTACGACCGAAAAGCTCGGTTGGGAAGGCCAGGGCGAGGGAATCGGCGCCTGGGCCGTCTGCCTGCTACAGAAAACCGTTAAGGAGTAACGAATGCGTATCTACAACAGCGCTACCCATAAAAAGGAAGAGTTCCAGCCCATCGAGTCCGGCAAGGTCCGCATGTACGTGTGCGGCCCCACGGTCTACGACAACATCCACATCGGCAACGCCCGCACGTTCATCAGCTTTGACGTGATTCGCCGCTGGCTCATCGCGAGCGGCTACGAGGTCACGTTCGCCCAGAACCTCACCGATGTCGACGACAAGATCATCAAGCGCGCCAACGAGCAGGGCCGTACGGCCGCCGAGGTCGCGACGGAGTTCTCCGACAAGTTCATCGGCGTCATGCGCGCCGCCAACGTGCTCGATCCCGATGTGCGCCCCCGCGCCACCAAGGAGATCGGCCCCATGATCGCCATGATCAAGACGCTTATCGAGCAGGGCCACGCTTACGCAGCCGATAACGGCGACGTGTACTTTGCCGTGCGCAGCGATCCCAACTATGGTCAGGTCTCGGGCCGCAACATCGACGACCTTATGGTTGGCGCACGCATTGAGGAGAACGAGGACAAGAACGACCCGCTCGACTTTGCCCTGTGGAAGGCCGCCAAGCCCGGCGAGCCCAGCTGGCCGAGCCCCTGGGGCGAGGGCCGTCCCGGTTGGCACACCGAGTGCGCCGCCATGGTGCATCGCTACCTGGGCACTCCGATCGACATCCACGGCGGCGGCTCCGACCTTGCCTTCCCGCATCACGAGAACGAGTGCGCCCAGGCCACCTGCGCCTGGCACCAGGGCTTCTCCAACACCTGGATGCACACGGGCATGCTGCTGGTAGACGGCGAGAAGATGTCCAAGTCGCTCGGCAACTTCTTTACGCTGGCCGAGGTCCTCGAGCAGCACTCCGCTGCCGCCCTGCGCCTGCTGATGCTGCAGACGAGCTATCGCTCACCGCTCGATTTCTCGTGGGAGCGCCTGGAGGGTGCCGAGAACTCGCTCACGCGCATCGCTGGCACGGTCGAGAACCTGCGCTGGGCCGCGAACCATGCGACGGCCGCTGCCGATGAGGCCGCTGCCGAGGCCTTTGCCGCCAAGGCCGCCGAGACCCGTGCCACCTTTAAGGAGTGCATGGACGACGACTTTAACACCGCCGGCGCCATGGGTGCCGTCTTTGGCTTTGTGACCGAGTGCAACCAGTATCTGGAGCAGGCGGGCGACGCTGCCGACAAGGCTGCTGCCCTTGCCGCCGCCGATACGCTGGCCGAGCTGCTCGACACGTTTGGCGTCGAGCTTCCCGAGCCCAAGGTCGAGCTGCCGCTGGGCCTGCTGGGCGTTGCCGCCGGCCTGGTTGCCTACACGGGTGACGATGTGGACGAGGCCGCTGCCAAGATTCTCGAGGCCCGCGCCGAGGCCCGCGCCGCCAAGAACTGGGATCTTGCCGATGCCATCCGCGACCAGCTCAAGGACCTGGGCCTCACGATCGAGGATACGGCCGCCGGCACCCGTATCAAATCTCTCTAATCCCCGCGGGTTTCCCAAGCACCCGACCTTGCCGTTCAAACCGTCGCTCGCGTACTCAAGTACGCGTCGCTCCTCTTTCACGGCAATCTCGGGCACTTGGAAAACCCGTACCGACCGCTTGAGCTATTCGTCTTAAGCGGTCGCTTCTTTTGTCCTGTTTGAAGATTATTTAAAGGAGGCCGTTTTATGGCCGACAATCGCAAGCGTACGCCTCGTGGCGGCAAGCAGGCTGCTTCTGGCTCGCGTCCGATTCGCCGCAATGACCGCGCCGCCGCCCCCAAGGCTCAGCGCGACCGCTCCCAAGCCGCGCGTCCACAGCGAGATCGCAATCGAGAGGTCGTTCAGGCTCCCAAGGGCGAGTTCATCGAGGGCCGCCGTGCTGCTGCCGAGGCCCTGCGCACCGGTTTTCCCGTCAAGTGTGCGCTGGTTGCCGAGGGTGGTGAGCGCGATGCCGCATTGACGCGCCTGGTTGATGACCTCAACGCCGCCGGCATTCGCATTAAGTACGTACCACGCGCGCAACTCGATGCGTTGTCGAGTCATGGCGCTCACCAGGGCATTGCGCTCGAGGTGGGCAACTTCCCCTACGCCGATGTGGCCGACATTCTCGACCGCGCGGGCGAGGGTCCTGCGCTCGTCGTCGTGCTCGACCATGTGACCGATGACGGTAACTTCGGCGCCATTGTGCGCTCTGCCGAGGTCGTGGGCGCGGCCGGTGTCATCATCGCCAACAAGCGTGCCGCCGGCGTGACCGTGGGCAGCTACAAGACTTCTGCCGGCGCCGTTATGCACTTGCCCATCGCTCAGGTTCCCAACATCGCCCGTGCGCTCGACGACCTCAAGGCCGCCGGCTTTTGGGTGGGCGGCGCTTCCGAGCATGCTGAGGGCAGCTGCTGGGATGCTCCCTTCGAGGGCCGCGTGGCGCTTGTCATGGGTTCCGAGGGCGATGGCATCTCGCGCCTAGTGCTCGAGAAATGCGACTTTTTGACCAAACTTCCCCAGCGCGGCATGACCGAGAGCCTCAATGTGGCACAGGCGACTACGGCCCTGTGTTTTGAGTGGCTGCGCCGCAACGCCGGCGAGCTCATGGGGGAGGAGTAACGCATGTCCAAGAAGAACCGCGCCAAGTCCAAGGCCAAGCGCTTTGGCGAGGGCTCGGCCAAGCCGATTGTCTCGGCCGCGACTTATGGCGTGGGCGGCAATGCGTTTGCGCAGGCCATCGCCGATCCGGTCTCGACGGTGCATTCCAGCAAGCCCGAGCTGCTGGTGGTCGACGGCTACAACGTGATCCACTGCACGCCGCGCTACGAAAAGCTCGTGTACGACCATTCCGACGATCCGTATTCCAGCGACGTCCACGACATGGCGCGCACGGCGCTCATCAACGACGTTGCGGCGTTTGCCCAAGGCCGCTACGAGGCCGTGATCGTCTTTGACGGCGCGGGCAATATCTCTAGCGAGCGTCCCAACCTGCCGGCCCGCGGCGTGCGCATCGAGTTTTCGCCGACGGGCGTTTCGGCCGATACCGTGGTGCAGAAGCTCTGCATCGAAGCGCGCGAGGAAGGTCGTGCGTGCTCCGTGGTGTCGAGTGACGGCACCATTCAGGCCGTCGTCATGGGCAAGGGCGTCACGCGTATCTCGAGCCGCATGCTGGTGGACGAACTCAAGCAGATTGACAACGACGTGCACGAGGCCGAGGAAGCGCCGCAGATCAAGATGACCCTGGGCAGCCGTCTAAGCCCCGATGCCCTGGCCAAGCTCAAGGCGTTGCGCGGACGGTAGGGGAGTTGGCGGGGCAACGCTGCCTTGCTAACTCCATTCAGCGATGTCGATCATTCTACGGAGGCGCCATGTAAGCGCCTCTTTTAGATATGGCAGCCTTGCCGTGAGCGCGTCGTTTCTGGACAGAATCTCGATTGCCTCGTCAACGAAGCCTTCGAGTTTGTCGCCGTCAAACCAGCCCATGTCCTCGACGAGCAACATTTGTTTGGCGGGGCTTGAATGAAATTGTGCGCTGGTAAAACTGTGCTCTCCCGCCCTAAGCTCTTCTAGTGATATGCTGCACCAGAGTGATGAGCCCGAATCGAAGATGGGGGCTGGTCTGCAGGCTAGCGTGTTTACGTTTCGCACAAGGCCAAAGTTACGCCAATGGCGGTCATAGTTGGCGATGATGTCGTCGCACACGATCATGCGGTCAAGGGCGTCTTTTATATCTGTCGCTCCAAGCTCTTCGCAGTTTGCTACATACCGTTCGTAATCGGTTAGTCGCTCGTCTGCATTTGCATGCTGGTTTACATAGAACGCAGGGACATATTCTTCTTCGTCAGTTAAGAAGACATTGCATGTGCTCAAGGCGGAAGTACCCGCGCCTTCGAGCGAGTAAGGCACATAATCGCAGGCGTTTAGGATGCGACGGTGGAGTGCAGTCGCCACCATCTCGTTATAGGGTTCCTGGTTTAGATGCGCACCTGCCTTGTGGAGGATTCGACGGTCACCCTCGCATGTCCAGTACTTTTGAAGATTGCCGTCCGAGGTGTTGTCGGGCTTGGCAGCAGCTGCCTTGCCCTCTGGGGCGAAGGGTGCAATGGTTAGCGAGACGTCATCAATAGCATTATTGAAGAAATTGATATCTTTCCACGCGAGACCGGAGTCTTGGGGCCTAATCCAATACTGGTCGGATAAGGAGAGGCCAAGATTTCGCTGTACGAGTTCATCGGGAACATCGACTGCGGCTTCTGCAAGCAGGGAGGCTAGCCCAATGCGTGCGAGCGGGATACCGCGGCCGCGCCACCAGATGCGGAAGGAGTCGAGCGATATGGGGCTATTAGGGCCAAATACTCCAATAGGGGCGTGGGCGTAATCGATGTCGGCACCGATGTGGGTAAAGTCTTTTCGCGATGTGCTGTAGACCAGCTGAGCGACTTCGTGCGTGCGATTCATGAGGGAGAACGCGATCTCGCTCTTACCGTGGCCGCGGCGGGGACGTCCCCCCGTTTTGGTCACGGAACGGAGTCGCGTGTCGACGCTGTCTTTGTCGATGAGCCATACACCAGAAGCCTTGCGGGCATCAAGTGCTCCGTTTTTTATGAGCTCCTGCACCCTGCGCGGAGTGATGCCGAGCAGCTCGGCGGCTTCCTTGGTAGTAAGCATCACGAAACCCTTCGTCAAAACGAATAGTTTTATATATAGCAATTGTAATTAAAACTATTCGTTCTGACGAATGGTTTTGAGATTGAGGGCGAACCGACAGAAATGAACGGGCCTGGTACCTGTTGTTGCTGGATTTTGCATATTTGTATAACGCCGTGTGGCCTGTTGCGCCCCGTCCGTAATTCCTTTATTCTTAACAGGCTTCGCGCGAAAGCGCCAAGTGTGCCAGTGTGGCGCAACGGTAGCGCAACTGATTTGTAATCAGTGGGTTGCAGGTTCGATTCCTGTCACTGGCTCCATGAGAGTTTCGGGCTCTGTTCCCTTGTGGGACAGGGCCCGTTTCTATTTATGTCTATAAGTCAGCGGGTGTGGCGCCAAACAAGCTTCAGGTTTGTCTCGATCTGTAACACGAAGAGGCTGAAAACCGTTCTAGTTGTTACAGAATGAGACGTAAGCTGAGGGAGATGCGTAATATCTCGATCTGTAACAGATAGGGGAGAAAATATTCTCTAAATGTTAGAGATCGAGACAAAGGGCGGACCGGTCCCAGTCCTCCTGATCGAGCTTGGATTATCCACGCTCGATTTCAAACGGGAGAAAATCCACGCTCGAATCTGCCACGGAGCCCCGATCTCGGCCTATATATAGGTGCAAATAAGCTGGTATCGAAGTTCGATACTGAAGGTGTACTCCACTACAGCAAAGTGTTACCTTGGGAAACGTCACCTCAGTATCCAAAACCACTGTCCTTCATATCCAAACTCAATAAAACCGCAGGTCACGGCTATATAGATACGCCCGGCACCGTGTATCTAGAGGTTTTCGTTGACAGCCCCCAAGGTGGCATCGTATTATCTTCTTCGTTCGCGGGGGCGGCGGTCCAAAAGACCAAAGGACCTGCGGATACTTGAACGATTGGGAGTTTGCCCGAGTGGTTAATGGGGACGGGCTGTAAACCCGTTGGCTCTGCCTACATAGGTTCGAATCCTATAGCTCCCACCCGTCAAGTGCCTGTATAGCTCAGTCGGTAGAGCACTTCGTTGGTAACGAAGAGGTCACCAGTTCAAGTCTGGTTGCAGGCTCCATCCGGCGGTGTAGCTCAGTTGGTTAGAGCACACGGTTCATACCCGTGGCGTCACTGGTTCGAATCCAGTCACCGCTACCATAGGTAACACGGTGGCTTCTCAATAGTATGTTGAGAGGCCACTATGGTATAAAGGCAAAGTCCCGTCCGGGGACGACCTGTTAAGAGGAGGGCTTTATGGCCAAAGAGAAGTTTGAGCGCACTAAGCCGCATGTTAACATCGGCACCATTGGTCACGTCGACCACGGCAAGACCACGCTGACCGCCGCCATCACCAAGGTTCTCTCCGAGACCGAGGGCTGCAAGGCTGACTTCACTGCGTTCGAGAACATCGACAAGGCTCCCGAGGAGCGCGAGCGCGGCATTACGATCTCCGTCTCCCACGTTGAGTACGAGACTGCTGCCCGTCACTACGCTCACGTTGACTGCCCGGGCCACGCTGACTACGTCAAGAACATGATCTCCGGCGCTGCTCAGATGGACGGCGCTATCCTGGTCATCGCTGCTACCGACGGCCCCATGGCTCAGACCCGCGAGCACATCCTGCTCGCCCGTCAGGTCGGCGTTCCCTACATCGTCGTCTTCCTGAACAAGTGCGACATGGTCGACGATGACGAGCTCATCGACCTCGTCGAGATGGAGACCCGTGAGCTCCTCTCCGAGTACGATTTCCCCGGCGACGACATCCCCGTCATCCGTGGTTCCGCTCTGGGCGCTCTCGAGGGCGACGCCAAGTGGATGGACGCTATCCGCGAGCTCATGAAGGCCGTCGACGAGTACATCCCGACGCCTGCTCGTAACAACGACCTCCCGTTCCTGATGGCCGTTGAGGACGTTATGACCATCTCCGGCCGTGGTACCGTTGCTACTGGCCGTGTCGAGCGCGGTGAGCTCAAGCTCAACGAGCCCGTCGAGATCGTCGGCATCAAGGATACCCAGAACACCGTCGTTACCGGTATCGAGATGTTCCGTAAGTCCATGGACTTCTGCGAGGCTGGCGACAACGTCGGTCTGCTGCTCCGCGGCATCAAGCGTGAGGACATCGAGCGCGGCCAGGTTCTCTGCAAGCCCGGTTCGGTTACCCCGCACACCAAGTTCACCGGCGAGATCTACGTTCTGACCAAGGAGGAGGGCGGCCGTCACACCCCGTTCTTCGATGGTTATCGTCCTCAGTTCTACTTCCGTACCACCGACGTTACCGGTACGGTCAAGCTCCCCGAGGGCACCGAGATGGCTATGCCTGGTGACCACATCACCATCGAGGGCGACCTCATCCACCCGATCGCCATGGAGGAGGGCCTGCGCTTCGCTATCCGCGAGGGTGGCCACACCGTCGGTTCGGGCATCGTCTCCACGATCATTGAGTAAATTAGCTCTTTGATATAGCTGACTTAGAGAACCCGGCACTTATATGGGTGCCGGGTTCTTTTCTGCAATGGATATTGAGCCGTTGCTGGTGTCGAGAGGATCGACAATGGTCCTGGATGCACCGTCGATTAGATCTCGATGGCTTCATTGATGTGTTCCAAATATGAATGGATCCACCGAGAACCAATTGACTCGAGGTTTTCATTGACAGCACTTACGTGGAGCTGATAAAGTAACAACTTGTGCCCGTACGGGGCGGAAATGAAAGGTTCAGGATACATGCGTACTCTAGTTACTCTTGCGTGCACTGAGTGCAAGCGCCGCAACTATACGACCACCAAGAACAAGTCGACCATGCCTGATCGTATGGAGATCAAGAAGTATTGCCCCTGGTGCCGTCACCACACGCTGCACAAAGAGACTCGCTAGTCTCTAGTCACATACGCCAGTAGTTCAATTGGTAGAGCATCGGTCTCCAAAACCGAGTGTTGAGGGTTCGAGTCCTTCCTGGCGTGCCAGTCATTATTCCGTAAGCTCCCAATTGGGGGCTTACGGTTTACTCATGTATAAGCGCATTGCGCGGAGGTAACCCAAATGGCCAACAAGAAGAACAAGAAGAAGGCTCAGCAGCAGGCGCCTGCCAACAACGCTGCCGCCAACTCCAAGGTTGAGGCCAAGAAGGCCGTTGCCAAGAAGAACGAGAAGGCTGCGAAGTCCAAGAAGAACGAGAAGCCTGGTTTCTTCGCCCGCACCAAGAAGTATTTCGCTTCGGTCAAGTCCGAGATGAAGCGTGTCACGTGGCCCGATAAGAAGGAGCTCGTGAACTACTCGGTCGTCGTTTGCGCTTCTCTGATCGTCGTCGGCGTCGTCATCGCTCTGCTCGATGCTGGCTTTGGCGAGGCTCTTGCTCTGTTCTCTGGATTGAGGGGCTAAACCATGTCTAAGCGTTGGTACGTCGTTCACACTTACTCTGGATACGAGAACCGTGTTAAGTCCGATCTCGAGCATCGAATCGAGACTATGGGCATGCAGGACCGTATCTTTGATATCGAGATTCCTATGGAGCGTGTCACCGAGATTAAAGAGGGTGGCAAGCGTGAGACCAAGGATTCCAAGATTTTCCCGGGTTATGTCCTTGTCCGCATGGAGATGGATGATGATGCTTGGACGTGTGTTCGTAACACGCCTGGCGTCACCGGTTTCCTAGGCGGCAACGGCAAGCCCGCTCCGCTTTCCCGCGACGAGTACAACAAGATGACTCGTCGTCCCGGTAAGGGCGATTCGCCCAAGCGCACCTCGGTTGATATTGAGGTCGGTACGTCCGTCCGCGTCACCGATGGCCCGCTTACCGACTTTGATGGCAAGGTCTCCGAGGTTAACACCGAGGCTGGCAAGCTCAAGGTCACGCTGATGATCTTTGGCCGCGAGACGCCGGTCGAGCTCGACTTTAACCAGGTCGCTGTCATCGCTTAAGTTTTCGTCCGTTCGCGCGAGCGTGCTTCTTCTGTGACTGCTCATCTCAGGAGTGCTTCTAACACGTGCGTGCTTACGATATAGCAAGTACTTCACACTCGTGATTCGAAAGGAATGACCATGGCTGAGAAGAAGGTTGCCAACGTCATTAAGCTCCAGATTCCTGCTGGTGCAGCAAACCCTGCTCCTCCCGTCGGCCCCGCCCTGGGCGCTGCTGGCGTGAACATCATGCAGTTCTGCCAGGCCTTTAACGCCGAGACGCAGGACAAGAAGGGTGACATCATCCCCGTTGAGATCTCTGTCTACGAGGACAAGTCCTTCTCCTTCATCACCAAGACCCCGCCGGCGGCTCACCTTATCAAGAAGGAGCTGAACCTCAAGTCTGGTTCCGCTAAGCCCCAGGCTGACAAGGTTGGTCAGCTCTCCCAGGAGCAGCTCACCAAGATCGCCGAGATCAAGATGCCGGACCTCAATGCCAACGACATTGACGCCGCCAAGAAGATCATCGCCGGTACCGCCCGTTCCATGGGCGTCACCATCGCTGAGTAGCGATTTCTTATGGTAACGGCGGGTGCTCCGACCGGGGCGCCCGTTAAATGTGTGCAATAGGGCACACGATACGATGTGGGAGGGCTCACGCCCGTTTAACCACAGGAGGTAATGCACATGGCTAAGCATGGTAAGAGCTATAACGCCGCTGCCGAGAAGATCGACCGCGCCACGCTCTACACCCCCCTTCAGGCTGCCAAGCTCATCAAGGAGCTCGACACCGCCAAGTTCGACGAGACCGTCGAGGCTCACTTCCGTCTGGGCATCGATACTCGTAAGGCTGACCAGAACATCCGTGGTTCCATCTCCCTGCCCCACGGCACCGGCAAGACCGTTCGTGTTGCCGTCTTCGCCGAGGGCGAGAAGGCCCGCGAGGCCGAGGCTGCCGGCGCCGACATCATCGGTTCCGACGAGCTCGTCGCCCAGATTCAGAAGGGCGAGATCAACTTCGACGCCGCTATCGCTACGCCGAACATGATGGCCAAGGTTGGCCGCATCGGTAAGATCCTTGGTCCCCGTGGCCTCATGCCGAACCCCAAGCTCGGCACCGTGACCATGGACGTCGCCAAGATGGTCTCCGAGCTCAAGGCTGGCCGCGTTGAGTACCGCGCCGACCGCTACGGCATCTGCCACGTGCCCCTGGGCAAGAAGTCCTTCTCTGAGCAGCAGCTCGTCGAGAACTACGCTGCCCTGTACACCGAGATTCTGCGCGTCAAGCCCTCTTCTGCTAAGGGCAAGTACGTCAAGTCCATCTCCGTGTCTTCCACCATGGGCCCTGGCGTCAAGGTCGATCCCGCTGTCCAGCGTGACTTCCTGGCTGAGTAACTGCTAGTTACTGCCTGAGTACAGCAAGCATTGCTAAAGAAACCCGGTTCTGCCTTGTGCAGGACCGGGTTTCTTGCTATCGCGTCAAAAGCACCATAAAGGGGACAGTGTCCCCTTTATGGTGGTTACCAGGGTGTTCTGGCTGTTGAAGACTCGATGGCTTCGTGGCGTTTGAGCTCGCGGCGCATGGTTTGTGAGTTGAGCCAAGCTGCTTGCCAGCCGCGGATGGGGTAGTGCGTCTGGTCGAGCTCAAACTGCGTATAGCCGCAGGCGTTGATGATCGTCGTTCCACACACATGCTGACGCTCGCGCTGAAAATCGCAACCGTAGCTTTGGTGCACATGCCCGTGCACCATGTAGTCGGGATTCCAGGATTCGAGTGCTGTGTTAAAACACTCGAATCCTCGATGCGGCAGATCGTCCAGATCACCCATACCGGCGGCGGGTGCATGGGTAAGCAGAATGTCGCACCCGCCGACCATCCTAACCTTACGCGACAGCTTACGCATGCGCTTGGACATCTCGCGTTCGGTGTACATGTTGGCGCCGTCGCGATAACGCATGGACCCGCCAAGGCCCGCAATGCGAATCCCTCGGTACGTGTACACGCTGTCCTCTACGCAGATACATCCACCCGGTGCATGACGTGCGTAGCGGTCATCGTGATTGCCGCGCACGTAGATGAGCGGTTTGTTGATGACCGTAACCAAAAACTCAAGATAGTCCGGGTCCAGATCGCCGGCGGACAAAATCAGGTCGACTCCCTCAAAGCGTTCCTTGCGAAAGCACTCCCAAAGGCATCGTTCTTCGGTATCGGCTATGGCAAGGATTTTCATAGGGCAGGGACTTTCGGCTCATCGTCGAGCTGCGGAATGGTGCCTACCACGTTGTCCGCCAGCCAATTCATCTCGACAATCTGCGTGCTCGGCAGCGGAGGGAAGCCTTCGATCTGTACCACGCCGTTCTGGCTGTGGAGCTCGCCGCCAAAGGGGTTGATGGATCCCACAACAATGCCGTTGCGGAGCAACTGCACGAGTTTGCGCGTTTGGTAGGGTAGGCCCGGAGCGTAACGGATGTCGATAACGCCGGAGCTCATGCCATACCAGTAGTTGACAGCGCGCACTTGGTTGTCGTCGCTGGTCTCGTCCCACGTGCCGTGAAGAAGGCTGCGAACGATGAGCTCGTAGTAACGGCCCCAGTTCCATACGGGCATGGCGATGCCGGTGACTTTGCCGTCGACCAAGCGGTGAAGCCCGTAGGCCGTTGGGTCTTCGAGCGACTTTGACATGTCAGCGCCGGTCATGACGCTTACGCCTTCGCGGCACATGGCTTCGGCAAGACCACCGGCGGGAACATCGCCCCAGGTGAGGATGACCTGCGCGCGCGGGTCGAGCAGCGAGGCGCCAATCGCAAAGGCGTTGATCTCGCTGAGTGCGCCCGAGGCGAAGACCGACGCGTGGTAACCGATGCGGTGGTTGTCCGCCATGCTGGCCGCAAGGGCGCCCAGCAGAAACTTGGCCTCGTACATCTTGCCAAAGTACGAACGGACGCTTTGATGGGGAAGGCCGATAGAGCAGTTGAGGAACCGAACCCGGGGATACTCAACGGCAGCCCTGAGCGTGTATTCCATCAGGCGGTGCGAGGTCGAGAAGATGACGTTTGCTCCATGTTTGACAGCCGTTTCCACGGCGGCGTAGAACACATCCGGATCGTGACAGTCCTCGAACGCCTCGGTGCGCACGATACCGCCAAAGTGCTCATCGAGATACTGACGCCCTTGGTCGTGCAGGCTGTCCCAGCTCGACGTCGCACAGGGGAACTCATGGATAAAGGCGATGCGCAGGGGGTTGGCCGTCGAGTAGACGGTCTTGCCCATAAAGAAGTTGAGCACGCCAGAGGTGGACTTGGCGGGCGTCTCCTCCTCGTCGACGCTCGGTGCTTCGACAAGATCGACCTTGTCCTCGTCATTTTTGCCGGCAATAACCAGCTCGCGCCAGATCTTGCACAGGCGGTTTACGACGATATCCGTCGGCGTATCCAGCAGGCGGTCCTGGTTGTACACATTGAGGTAGACGAGCATGGCGTCGGCGGGCGTAATGTCCAGGTGGTCGCCGCCTGCGCGAAGGTAGGCGCGCTTAAAGAGCAGGAAGGTGTGGCGCAGGTAGTCGACCTTTTTCTGCGGCCATTTTTCGATAAGGTTCTGACCGAGCATCTTGGCGAGCGTCTCGTAGCTTCCCTCACGCGAGAACTCGATCTCGTATAGGGGGCAGACGCGCCAAAACGCGCAGAACTCGCCGTACAGGCGGCTTTCGACGGAATCCCATGTGCCGGGGTAGAGACGGGTGACCTTGGCCGAAACCGTCGGAGCGTCCAGGAATTTGAGGACACTGACGCGTTTGTTGCCTTCCTGGACATAGAACCGATGCATGAACTCGGTGACGATGATGGGGTCGCGATAACCCTCGGTTACCTGGATGTCGTAGAGGTTGGACCACTTGCGGGCGAACTCGGTGCCAAACGGCAGCAGGGGCATAAAGTTGCATGAAAAGGCGGACTGACGGCCCTTGGTAACCGTACCGACGACCATTTCGAGCGGAATGTCTCTCAGGCCGACATTCTCTCGCTGGCCTAAGGGGAGCTGGGCAACCAAGCTATCGAGGTCCGTGAGGTACGGATACTCGCTTTGACTAATGGCGCGTCGACGTCCTTGCTCGCCGCGCTTGCGTGCTTGACGGTAGGCCTCTTCCATGATGTTGCTCCCTTAGTCGTTTAAACAACTATATGAACCATGGTACCACGAATGAAAACCACAACAAAGGTGCCTGTCCCCTTTGTGGTGGTTTAGGCAATGATGGGGGCGATGGCGCGGATGCAGGCGTCGGCAGCGGTGAAAGTGGTGCTGTCGTCGCTGACGATAAAGATGATCTTGCCCTTAATGCCAAAGTCGCCGATCTCGCTAAAGAGCACATACGGCTCCTTGTCAAAGCCCGAGATGGGAAGCACGGCGGCCTTGGTGGCGCTGGTCAGCTCGTCTGCCAGCGCGTCGAGCGAGGCCCACTTGGACGTGTCCTTTACGGCAACGGGCACAGCCACGCGCCCAAAGGGCATCAAATGCACGAGCGTGTTCTTGGAGATGTTGGAGTTGGGGACGATGATGGTCTGCCCGCAGGCATCTTCGATGGTCGTGTGGCGCCAGGTGATGTCCTGGACCACGCCCGACACGCCGCCGACTTCGATATTGTCGCCAGGCTTGATGATGCCCATAAACGTAACCTGCATGCCGCCAATAAGGTTTGACAGCGTGTCCTGAAAGCCGAGCGAGATGGCGATGCCGCCGACGCCAAGAGCGGCGACGAGCGCGTTTGCGTTAATGCCAAAGCAGTTGTCGAGGATAAAGCTGCCGCCGATCATCCAGATGACGGCGCGTGCGATGTTGATGAAGATGCTCGATGCCGGAAGCGGGTTGTCGTCGCGATTGAGCAGGTGACGCAGGGTCTTGGATACGACCTTGGTGGCGACGGCGGTGCCTATCGCCAAGATGACGGCCCAGATGATGTTGTGGACCCACCGTTGCTCAAAGAAATGAAGAATCGGCTCAAACAATTCCATGTAGGGAAAACCTCCTTATGATCGTCCAACCATGATACCCACCAAGAAGCCCGTCCGATCACATCGGACGGGCCGATAACTTGAGATGGGGTGGCCGCGGTGGCGTAAGCTGGGGCGCCGGCGAGCACGCCGGCAAGGAGTGCGGCGGTCAAGGCGAGACGGGGAAGAGAGCTTCTCGTGGCAGTTTCCTTAGTCCTTAACCAGTAGTTCCTGCTGACGCTGGATTATCGACATAATATGCGAAAACCGCCGCAAGGGCGCCTGTCCCTTAGCGGC
>CABUGI010000033.1 GCA_902491055.1 uncultured Collinsella sp.
TGCTCGGCGTGCTGCTGGGACGCTTTGTATGCGGGTTTTTGTGCCCGTTTGGGTGGCTGCAGGAGCTGCTTCACAAGATCCCCGGCAAAAAGCTTTCGACGAAAAGGCTCAAGGCGCTTACGTATATCAAATACGTTGTGCTGCTATTTGCCGTGGTATTGCTGCCTGTGCTGGTGGTCAATGATCTGGGGATGGGCGATCCGTTCTTTTGCAAGTACATCTGTCCACAGGGTGTGCTCGAGGGCGCCATTCCTCTGGCCATTGCCAATGCCGGCATTCGATCTGCGTTGGGACATCTCTTTACTTGGAAACTTGTCGTTCTCATTGCCGTGGTAGTGCTGAGTGTTTTGTTCTACCGCCCCTTCTGCAAATGGATTTGCCCGCTCGGCGCATTCTATGCGCTCATGAATAGGGTGTCCTTGTTGGGGATTCAGGTTGACGCGTGCAAATGTGTCTCGTGCGGCAAGTGCTCAAGGGTTTGTCAGATGGACGTTGATGTGGTCCGCGCGCCCAATCATGCCGAATGTATCCGGTGCGGAAAGTGCATCGGAGCCTGTCCTGTCGATGCCATCAGCTATCGCTATGGCCTGGATGTGTCGGCGGAAAAGCTTCCCTTGACCGCCGACAAAAAGTAAACAAGCTTCGACAAAACGGAGGAATGACTATGAAGCTTTCTAAGATTGCGGCCCTGTTTATGGTGCCGGTATTGGCCTTGTGCCTTGTGGCATGTTCGGCGCCCGGTGGCAATGCGAGCGAATCTGCGAGCTCCGATCCTAAGATCGCAGAACTCACTGCGCAGAAGCCGGCCAATGCCGACGAGGCCGCCGAGTTGTATGCAAAACTCATGCAGAAGGAGAACGAGATCTTTTCGAGTGATAACGCGCTGTGGGAAAAGGTATTCAATGCGGCAAATAAAGACTCGACGATGATTGAGGACGGCAGCAATTACGGCGATTTCTTGCTCAAGACCATCGACGGCGCCAAGGATGAGTTTACGGCGGATGAGCTTAAGACGCTCAAGGCCGGTGCGCAGCAGATCAAGGAAATCGAGGACAAGCTCGAGAGCTTGGAGAAGGAGTTCCCCGGCTGTGGAAGCACGCCGAGCGCAGGCGAGAGCGTCGACGCTTCGACCGCTGGCATGACGGCTGGTGCCAATGCTTCGAGCGAGGCGACGAAGTTCCCCAGCTTTACGGGCAAGGACCTGGACGGCAACGACGTGAGCAGCGACGAGCTGTTCTCTAAGAACAAGGTTACCGTCATGAATTTCTGGTTCACCACTTGCAAGCCGTGCGTGGGTGAGTTGGGCGATCTTGAGAAACTGAATCAGGAGCTTGCCGAGAAGGGCGGCCAGGTCGTGGGCGTCAATTCCTTTACGCTCGATGGCAACAAGGGCGAGATTGCAGATGCCAAGGACGTGCTGAGCAAGAAGGGCGTGACATATAAGAACATCTGGTTCAAGTCGGATAGCGAGGCCGGTAAGTTTACGTCAAATTTGTTCTCGTTCCCGACAACGTATGTCATCGATCAGAATGGCAACATCGTAGGGGATCCAATCGTGGGAGCCATCAGCTCCGCCGAGCAGCGCGCAGCACTCGACAAGCTTATCGACCAGGCGATTGCGAATAGCGAGCAGTAAAAACCGCGTAAAGCATAGCGAGGATCGTGTGTCGCTGTGCGAAGTAGTCTGCTGCCTTTCAAGATAAGCTCCACCATATAGAGGTCCCGCTCGGGACCTCTTCTTTTGGGCGCCGTCCCGTTCGTTTTTTGGCGCGGTTTGTTACATTCCTCACTGGCGTCGGCAAAAAATGGGGATAGAGTAGGACAAAAGCGTCGAATACGAACGGCGGAGGAGAGCGGGCAGGGTGCCTGCGCAGGAGAGGTTGCCGTCCATGCTGGAGCTCAAAGGTATTTGCAAAAGGTACGTTACGCAGTCGTTTACGCAGGTGGCGCTCGACAGCGTGAGCCTGTCTTTTCGCGATAACGAGTTCGTGGCCATTCTGGGACCTTCGGGGTCGGGCAAAACTACGATGCTCAACGTTATCGGTGGGCTCGATCATTTCGATTCTGGCGACCTGCTGATCGACGGTATTTCGACCAAAGACTTTCACGATCGCGATTGGGATGCCTACCGCAACAACCGCATCGGCTTTGTGTTCCAAAGCTATAACCTCATTCCGCATCAGACCATTTTGGAAAACGTGGAGCTGGCGCTCACGCTCACGGGCGTGGGGCATGCCGAGCGTCGCCAGCGTGCGCGCGAGGCGTTGGAGAAAGTCGGCTTGGGCGAGCACGTTAACAAGCGCCCGAGCCAGCTATCGGGCGGGCAGATGCAGCGCGTGGCCATTGCCCGCGCCCTGATCAATGACCCTGAGATCGTCCTTGCCGACGAGCCGACTGGCGCTTTGGATTCAACGACATCCGTGCAGGTTATGGATTTGCTCAAAGAAGTTGCGCGCGACCGTCTGGTCATCATGGTCACGCACAATCCCGACCTGGCATACCAATACGCCACGCGCATCGTCAACCTGGCGGACGGCAAGATCACCGATGATTCCGATCCTTTCGATGTCGCTGACGCCACGCGCCGCGAGGCCAAGCCTACGCGCAAAACCTCGATGAGCTTTGTGACGGCGCTGGGGCTTTCTGCCCGAAACCTCATGACCAAGAAGGGCCGCACGGCCATGACGGCCTTTGCGGGCTCGATTGGCATTATCGGTATCGCGGCGATTCTGGCGCTGTCCAACGGCGTAAACGGCTACATCAAAAAGGTCGAGGAGGATACGCTCTCGAGCTACCCACTCACCATTTCCAAGCAGGATTACGACCTGTCGTCCATGATGGGCGGACAGGGGGCTGCGGATGATGACTCGCCTGAAAACGTGGATTCGTCCGACGACAGTGCCGAAACCGATAAGATTCCCGTGGTCACGGCCGTAAAGGATATGTTTGCGAGCGTTAAGTCCAACGACATGACGAGCTTTAAGGCATGGCTTGACGACGGCGGCGACGGTATCGACAAAGAGGTCAACGCCATTCAGTACGGCTACGGTGTATCGCCGGTTGTCTATCGTGCCGGCAAGGGCGATGAGAAGCCCGTTCGGCTTGTTCCCAACGCAATGACCGAGGCTATGAGC
Source organism: uncultured Collinsella sp. (assembly GCA_902491055.1). Classification (GTDB taxonomy): domain Bacteria; phylum Actinomycetota; class Coriobacteriia; order Coriobacteriales; family Coriobacteriaceae; genus Collinsella. The sequence continues at coordinate 3,135 of CABUGI010000033.1, forward strand.
GGAGGCGCGAGTTCGGCGGCAACGGTGAGCATGGAATCCATGGGAACCTCGGTCTTTAACGAGATGATTGACGACCAGAGCCTGCTCGACAGCCAGTACGATGTCGTCGCCGGTCATTGGCCCACGTCTGCCAACGAAGCCGTGATGGTGCTTTCGAGCCGCGGTACGGTGGGCGACTATACGCTCTACAGCATCGGTGCGCTGGATATCGATGAGCTCAACGATCTGGTAAACAGTGCCATGACGGCCGACGGTGGGGTCAAAGCACCCGAGACCGGCACCGACTTTACCTACGACGATGCGCTGTCCACGACGTTTAAGGTGCTGTCGCCGGCCGATGCCTATCGCAAAAACGAAGAGACCGGCATGTGGACCGACATGTCTGGTGACGCCGACTTTATGGCCGCCAAGGTTGCCGATGGCATCGACGTACACATCGTGGGTGTGGTGCGCCCTAACGAGACGGCCAATGCGAGTGCGTTGTCTCCGGGCATTGCCTATACACATGCGCTGACTCGCCAGCTTATGGAGCGCGCCGCCGATTCGCAGATTGTGCAGGAGCAGCTTGCCCACCCCGAGACGGATGTCTTTACGGGCAAAACCTTCGACGAACTGCAAGGCGAGGCCAAGCAAGGCGTTGATCTGGGCAGCATGTTCAGTGTGGACGAGGCAGCACTTAAGAGCGCGTTCTCGTTTGATGCGTCTGCGCTCTCGGGTGCGGCCAGCGGTATGGACCTTTCTGGCATCGATCTGTCGGGGCTGGACATTGACCTTTCGGGCGTTGGCAAGGACATCGACTTCAGCGACATCATGGCAAAAGCGCCAACCCCAGATTTCTCGGGTATCTTTGACGGTCTGGAACTCACGCCCGAGCAAATGCAGCAGGTGGGAACACTAGCCAACCAGCTGTTTGAGGGCTTTTTGCAGTCTGATCAGTTTAAGGCGCTGTCGCCCGAAGATCTTAAGGACGCGTCAAAGCTCTCTGCCGCATTCTCGACGTATCTTGAGAATGATGACACAGCTCAGCAAATCCTGGCCCAGCTCAAAGCGCTCGGCGGCGATGCCCTGGCCGAGCGTCTGCAGCAGGCGATGAGCGACTATGTGCAAAAGCAGCTGGCTCCGTATCTGCAGCAGGCTATGGATCAGGTGATGAAGGCAATCAGCGAGCAGATAGCGTCGACGGTATCATCCCAGCTCAAGGCGGGCACGGCAGGGCTCATGGGTCAGATGGCGACGCAGATGTCGTCGAGTTTTGCCAACTTGGCGGGCGCCATGCGCGTGGATGCGAGCGCCTTTGCTCATGCCATCCACTTCAACATGGACGCCGAGGACCTGAGCTCGCTCATGATGAGCTATGCGAAGGCGTCGAAGCTCACCTACGACAACAATCTGACCACGTTGGGCTATGCGGACGAGGCAGACCCCATCTCAGTCAAGATTTTCCCGCGTGACTTTGAGGCCAAGGAACGCGTGCTCGATCACATCGACGCGTACAACAAGCAGGTCAAAGCCGCCGGCCACGACGAGCAGGCAATCTCGTACACCGACTACATGGGCATCATCATGGGTTCGGTGACCGACATCGTGAATACCATCAGCTTGGTGCTCATCGCGTTCGTGAGCATCAGCCTGGTCGTGAGCTCCATCATGATCGGCATCATCACCTACATCAGCGTGCTGGAGCGCAAAAAGGAGATCGGCATCTTGCGTGCGATTGGCGCATCAAAACGCAACGTGGCCAACGTGTTCAATGCCGAGACCTTTATTGAGGGCCTCATTGCCGGCGTTTTTGCCATCGCCGTCGTGGTACTCGTGAGCTTCCCGGTCAATGCTTGGGCGCTTGCGAACAAGCAGGTCCCCAACCTGATGAGCCTACCCGTGCAGGACGCGCTGGCGCTCATCGCGATCTCGGTGGTACTGACGGTCGTCGCCGGCTTGCTACCGGCCCGCAGCGCGTCTAAGAAAGACCCCGTGGAGGCGCTGCGCTCGGAATAATCTGGCAAAGGGACTGTCCCTTTGCCAGATTTGGGAAGGGACATCCCCCTCTCCTGCGCCTAGCTCGTTTTGCCCATCAACGTGATGCGGATGCTTGGATGGGTGTACTCGTCAAACTCGTCCTCGGGATCCGTGTCAAACGAGTAATACGCTTTGATGGGGTCATCGCTCGTCCTGATGGAGATACTCTCGTAGAGCGAACCGTTCAAGAAAGCCTGCCTAAACTCTTCGGGGAGCTTTTGCGGTGCTAGGAGCTCGGGGCTCACGGTCTTGACGTCTGCGGTTTGGACGACAGAGGAAAGCTCGTCAAAGTCGAGCTCGATGCGGGCGAGGTTGTTCTCAAGGCTCGCATCGGGGTCGATTTCCGCTATGTAACTCACTTCCTTGAGCGTTCCCTTGTTGTCGAAATCCAGGTACGTATAGGTCTTCTGGGTATCGGAGTCGCCGTCGTGTAAGTAGCCGCGGACGTGATAGCCGTAATCTTGATATCGCTCGTAGGGATCATCGGCAGACACGTACTCGCATGCGGGCTCTAACGTCTTGCGGGCGATGGCGATCTGTTCGGCCGCGGCCGCGGCGTTCTCCTGCATCTCGATGTTTCCCTGCGCCAGCTGCGGGATATAGGCACCGCATACGATTGCGAGGGGCAGCGCCACAAGCGCGATGATCCACTTTTTTGCACGGGGGATAGGCAAGCCGCAGGCCTCCGCCATGGCCTTTGCGTTAGCGAAGCTCTCGGTAAGCACATCTGCTGCGGTGGCAACGGCGCCTACGGCAGCGGCGACTTCTGCCGCGCCGCCCAGATTGCGTGCGGTCTCGTTGTCGCTGTTCTTGAGTAAGCGCGCGGCGGCCTGCGTACCGACAACGCCTGCGATTTGTGCCGAGCGGTCTTTCTCGGTCTGCTCGACGACGAGTCGGCACTGCATTTCCTTCCACTGCTTGCCGCGCATACCAAAGCGCGGCGCGAGCGTGCAGTAGCAGAATATGACGAGCTCGATGGCGGCGAGCACCAGGGCGGTCATCATGCCCGTCTCTTGGAAGCCCTCGTGATGAAAGACGATGTCGTCAATCATTTCGAAGGGAATAATCAAAAATGGCAGCACGAATGCCATGGCAAGCGCCGCACCGGCAATCTTGGGGTAGATGCAGTATCGCTGGATGCGCTTGCGTTCTTGTTCAAAAAGTGTAGCCATAGCCGGTCCTTGGTGTCGTGGCGGTCGTTGCGGCGCGCGGGGTGCGTCAGTCTGGGCTAGCGTTGGATAAGAGCATAGAGCAAGATACTCACTGCAATGAGCAGAAGGCCGATGTCCCCAACCAAGACGAGCGCGAGCAAGGATATCTGCGACGTGGTCACGGCGTTTCTGAGCGGCAACTGGAGCGTAGGCCTGCTCTGCAGCTCCTTCACTGTTTACCCTGCATCCCAAGTGCGGCGCAAGTGAGCAATAGCAAAACTTTGTCACGCGTAAAAGCAAGGAAGTCGCAAGGTCTGGGGCGGGGATGCTGGCATACGCCTCGGATACAATCGAAGCCATGCTAGAAAGAGGCTTCGATGATTAAAAAATCGTTCTTTAATCCGTTTTCGTCGCTGCTGCTTGCACTTGCCGGCTTGGCCTTTTTGGTCGACGTTGTACCGCAGGCGCAAGGCCAGACAGGAGTGTTCGCACCTGCCGTGCTGTTTTTGATGTGGCTGGTTGGCGGCCTGGTGCGCCTGTTCTACGAAAACGAAGCCAAGCGCAGCTTCGACCGGCACATGTTTAAGGCGAACCATGCGGCCGTTTGGAAACGTGTCGACGCTTGCTGGATCCAAGTCGATGCTGACCGGCTTGTGCCCGGCGATGTGATTCGCCTGTATGCCGGTATGCTCTGCCCGGTCGATGCGGTTCTTGCCAAGGGCGACCACATCCTTGTCTCCGAATCGTCGCTTACGGGCGAGAGCGGTCAGACCGTCAAGCGAGAAGGGGAGGCCGTCCGTGCTGGAACGACCATCGTTGACGGCAAGGCATCGGCAACCGTTCTCGCTCGCGTTGCCGAGGAGCCGCCCACATCGCCGCGGCGCGCTCGGCTAGGCACGCAGTTTGGCGCTGGTGCCAGGAGCATCTGTGCCGCCCTGGTAAGGCGCATGCTCATCGTGCTGCCGTTTGTCATTATGATTCGAGGTTTTGTGCTGGGCGACTGGCCGCAGGCCCTGCTGTTTGCCCTGGGCACGGCCGTTGGCCTGGTCCCCGAGATGCTGCCAGTCGTCACAAGCGTGTGCCTTTCGGGCAGCGCGCATCGCCTTAAGAACAAACAGGTCATTGTTAAAAACGTTGACGCCATGGAGTCGCTGGGCTCCATGGACGTGGTGTGCGTGGACAAGACGGGCACGCTCACCGAGGACGCCGCGGTGCTCGAGTACTATACCGATATCCTGGGCAACGAAAGCGAGCAAACGCTCAACCTGGCGTATTTGGAGAGTACGAGCCAGGGAGCGGCCGCCAACCAGCTCAACCGGGCCATTGCCGACGCGTGCGCCGCGCCCGAGTTGCGTCTCGCCGCCAAAGACCTCGCAGGTGCATTTACCCTGCACGCATCTGATCCTTTCGACCACGTCACCAAGGCTTCGGGCGTTAAGCTCGATGCCACGCCTGGGGCGCTTGATTGCCTGGGGCTGCAGGCTCGTCCTAGCAATCACTTGACCATCGTAAAGGGCGAGGTCGAAAGCGTGTGCGCTCGTTGTGCCTGGGCCAACTTTAAAGGGGAACTCGTCCCCATGGACGCCGCGGGCCGCCAGAGCGCCTATGAGGTTGCCGAGGACATGCGTGCCGACGGCATCAAGGTCCTCGCCGTTGCCTACAGCACAACGTCTTCGGATTGGGGTGACCTGGTGCTCTGCGGCTTTTTGGGCTTTTTCGATCGGCCCAAGGCAAGCGCTCGCGCCGCCGTGGGCGCGCTGTCCGACCTTTCCGTTGAGGTGCGCGTGCTTACCGGTGACTCGGCTTCGGTTGCCCGGTCAACCTGTTCGCGCCTGGGCATTCCTGCCGATAGCGTTATCACCGGCAGCATGCTCGATGCCATGGAGGAGTCCGAGGCGCTTGTTCGCGTGGGGCGTACTCGTGTGTTTGCCGAGCTCACGCCCGCGCAAAAGGCTCATATCGTCAGTCTCATTCGACTCTCTGGCCATACGGTCGGCTATATCGGCGATGGTGTGAACGACGTGCCGGCGCTGACGTCGGCAGATGTCGGCATCGTTGTGGACTCGGCGGCAGCGGAATCCAAAAAGGTTGCTGATCTGGTACTGCTCAAGCGGGACCTGGGCGTGGTCGCCGAGGGCGTCAGCGAAGGTAGGACTTCGTTCGCCAACGCTTCCAAGTACATTCGCATCGCCTCGAGTTCCAACTTTGGCAACATCTGCTCGGTTGCCGGCTCGAGCATCTTCCTGCCGTTTTTGCCGGCGACCGCCGCTCAGCTGCTTTTGCTCAACCTGTGCTATGACGCCACCTGCCTGGCACTCTCGTGGGATAACGTCGACGATGTGGAGATCGCTCGTCCCAAGGCATGGTCGGGCAAGGGCCTCGGCAGCTTTATGCTTCACTTTGGCTTCGCGAGCTCGGCGTTTGACATCATCACGTTTGCCATTTTGCTCCTGGGCGTTTGCCCCGCGGTGTGCGGTGGGTCCTTTGCCACGTTGGGCGCTGCGGGCCAGGCAGCCTTTATCGCGACCTTCCAGACCGGATGGTTGCTGGAGTGCGCTTGGACCGAATCGCTCGTGCTCCTCGTCTTGCGAGCGCGCAATGTTCGCCACGGGGACCGGCCGTGTCGTCCGCTCGTGATAATGGTCGCCACCATGCTTATCGCCTCGGCTCTTCTCGCACTGAGCCCTGCCACACAACTGCTCGGCCTTGCCACGCTGCCCATGTGGTATCTGGGCATCGTTGCACTGCTGAGCGTGTTGTATCTTGTTGTTGTTTCGACGCTCAAGCGGGTTTACCTGTCCCACTCGAGCAGTCTTTTCTAGGGCGGTTCTATGCGTACCAACAGAACCAACATAGCGATTACGCCGGCAGAGGCCGCCGAGCTCAGCAGTGCGCTGTTCTCGTCCGGTAGCGCCGCCGCTCTCGAACTTGCACCCGTGTTTGCCGATATCGCATCGGGCAGGCTGACCGCCATAGAGCTGGCGGTTGCCGGCTCGCAGACAAGCGACGCAGCGGAGCCCATCGTTATTGACGGTCTTTCCATCGATCTGGCTTCGCGCACTGTTAAAGTGTCGGGCGCGGCCGTTTCGCTCACGCCCAAAGAGTTCGATATCCTGGCCTTTTTGGCGAGCAACCGGGGCACAGTCTTTAGCAAAGAGTAAATCTATCGCGCTGTATGGCAAGACGAATATCTGCTCGATGACAGTAACATCATGGCCTTTGTCCGCAAGATCCGAAAGAAGATTGAACCCGAGCCCGACAATCCCCGTTACCTGCTAACTGTTTGGGGCGTGGGCTATAAAATGGCCGAGTAACGTGTTGAATCGTCCGCTTCTATCGACCCCAAAAGTCACTCTGACAATCCTTGCTAAATCGCAAGAAAGCCGCAAGAAACCAGCCATGTGCCCGGTCTTGCGGCTTTTCTATTCTAAAGACAGTCGCAGACGCGAAGGGAAGGTGAGGACCGTGAGCGGCAGTGACAGTACCAGCAAGGCAGGGCGATGTCTGCCGGCGCAGGTCCACCTTAATGGCGGACGTCGCGGCTAGACGGCTCTGCATCCGATCGACAGAACGGAGCAAGGCAATTGAAGAAGCTGAATATGCGCCATACGCCATCTGCAGTCCAGGCGCAAAACGAACTGATCAGGCATCGTGCAGAGGGCCGCATCCAGTATGCGGCAACTATCCCGCTGATGGACGCCATGTCCTGGGTGGGCTCGAACCTGGGCGGTCTGGACCGCGACGAGGTCGCGCACAGCGAGGCGGATAACGGGCGCAACGTGGTCACGCGCGGCAAGAAAAAGTCGCTTGCCCGCAAGCTCGCGGATGCATTCGTCAATCCCTTTACGGCAATCCTGTTTTTCCTAGCCATTATCTCGGCAACGACGGACATGATATTCCCGGCGTTGTCGATGATGGGCAGCACGCCGGAGGACTTTGACCCGCTGACGGTGATTATCATCACCACAATGGTGGTTCTTTCGGGCACGCTGCGCTATGTCCAGGAAGCGCGTAGCGGCAATGCGGCCGAAAAGCTGCTCGACATGATCACGACCACCGTGACGGTCACCCGCAAGAATGCCCCTAGGACCGAGATTTCCATCGACGACGTGGTGGTCGGCGACATCGTGCATCTGTCCGCCGGTGACATGATTCCCGCCGACGTGAGGATTATCGAGGCCAAGGACCTCTTTGTGAGCCAGGCCAGCCTGACGGGCGAGAGTGAGCCGGTCGAGAAGATCCCCGCGACCTGCACCGAGTCCGATTCGGCCACGTCGTTCGAGAATATTGCCCTCATGGGCAGCAGTGTGATATCGGGCAGCGCGACGTCGCTCGTCTTTAGCGTGGGCGAGCAGGCCCTGTTTGGTTCCATGGCGTCGAGCCTGTCCGACGACGCTGTGGAGACGAGCTTTTCCAAGGGCGTCAACAGCGTCTCGTGGGTGCTCATCCGCTTTATGATGGTAATGGTTCCGTTTGTCTTTTTGATCAACGGCGTCACGAAGGGCAATTGGCTCGATGCCGGCCTGTTCGCCATCAGCATTGCCGTGGGTCTGACGCCCGAGATGCTGCCCATGATCGTTACCACGTGCCTTGCCAAGGGCGCGGTTGCCATGAGTAAAAAGCAGACGATCGTTAAGAACCTCAACTCGATTCAAAACTTTGGCGCGATGGACGTGCTGTGCACGGACAAGACCGGCACGCTGACGCAGGACCAGGTGGTGCTGGAGTATCACTGGAACATCGACGGCCAGGAGGATTCGCGCGTTTTGCGCCACGCCTACCTCAACAGCTATTTCCAGACGGGCTATAAGAATCTGATGGATCTGGCGATTATCAAGTGCACGGAGGAAGAGGAGCAAAACGACCCGAGTCTCACCGATCTTTCCGAGGCTTACGTGAAGGTCGATGAGGTGCCGTTCGACTTTACGCGCCGTCGCCTTACCACCGTGGTGCGCGATCGCAGCGGCAAGACCCAGATGGTTACCAAGGGCGCGGTCGAGGAGATGCTGTCGGTGTGCTCGCATGTCGAGGTCGACGGCGGCGTTCATGCTCTGGACGACGGGGTGCGCGAGCGCATTCTAGCGACAGTTGCCGACCTTAATGACGACGGTTTCCGCGTGCTGGCGATTGCTCAAAAGTCCAACCCTTCGCCCGCCGGCGCCTTTAGCGCCGAGGACGAGCGCGACATGGTCCTAATCGGCTACCTGGCCTTTTTGGATCCGCCCAAAGAGTCCACGGCCGATGCGATCGAGGCGCTGCACAATCACGGCGTTGCCACCAAGATCCTGACGGGCGACAACGAGAAGGTTACGCGTACCATCTGCAAACAGGTGGGGCTGCAGGTCAACAACATGTTGCTCGGCAGCGACATAGCTGACATGGATGACGCCGAGCTCTCTCGCCGGGCCGAGGACGTGCAGGTGTTTGCCAAGCTCACGCCCGACCAAAAGGCGCGCGTCGTTTCCGTCCTGCGCGCGAACGGGCATGTGGTGGGCTATATGGGCGACGGTATCAACGACGCCTCTGCCATGAAGTCGTCCGACATCGGCATCTCGGTCGACACGGCCGTCGACGTTGCTAAGGAGTCCGCCGACATCATCTTGCTCGAGAAGGATCTGATGGTGCTCGAGGAGGGCATCATCGAGGGGCGTAAGACCTACGCCAACATGATTAAGTACATCAAGATGACCGCGAGCTCCAACTTTGGCAACATGTTTAGCGTGCTTGCCGCGTCTGCCCTGCTGCCGTTTTTGCCCATGATGAGCATCCAACTGATCTTGCTCAACCTGATTTATGACTGCAGCTGCCTGGCGATTCCCTGGGACAACGTGGACGAGGAGTTCCTGCGCGTGCCGCGTACCTGGGATGCGTCGAGTGTCGGCAGGTTCATGATCTGGATTGGGCCCACCAGCTCCATCTTCGACTTTATGACCTACATCTTTATGTACTTTGTCTTCTGCCCGTTGTTTGTGAGCCACGGCGTGCTGTTCAACGAGCTGGCGAGCGTCTACTCGGGCGCCATGCTGGAGCAGATACAGCTGGCCTACATCGCGCTGTTCCAGGCTGGTTGGTTCGTCGAGTCCATGTGGAGCCAGACCTTGGTTATCCATATGATTCGCACGCCCAAGCTACCGTTTATCCAGAGCCGTGCCTCGGCTCCGGTGATGCTGCTCACGATGACGGGCATCGCGCTGCTCACGCTGATCCCGTTTAGCCCGCTTGGCCCCACGCTGGGTCTGGGAGCACTGCCCATCGAGTACTTCTTGTTCCTGATTCCGTGCATCTTGCTGTACATGGCGCTGGCGACGAGCCTTAAGAAGGCCTATGTCAAGCGTTACGGCGAGCTGCTGTAGCTGACTTCGATGTAGAGAGGAGCGTTTACATGAACTGGGCTCAGATTTGGATCGATTTGTTTGGGACTACGGAGTGGCTTGGGCTCAACATGGGCTTTTGGGTGGCCAATGGCGTTGTCCTGGTGATTGTCATCATTATGAACGTCGTCTTTTGGAGCATGAAACCGCTGCCGAAGGATGAATAACATGCATGGGGTTGCCTGCGCCGCTGTGTCAAAATAAACACTCGAATGATGTACAAATGTAACAAAGGGACGGTCCCTTTGTCACATTGATTTGAAAGTTGATGTCGATGATTCTATCGCTGGCTCCCATGGAGGGGATTACCGGGCATGTGTTCCGCCGCGTGCATGCGGAATGCTTTGGCGCGCTCGACTGCTACTACACGCCGTTTTTGCCGCCGCCGCGGGTGGGCAATTGCTTTGGCGGCAAGGCGTTTAAGGAGGTCGATCCTGCCAGCAACCAGGGGCTTAACGTGGTGCCCCAGCTCATGTCCAAGAACGCGGATGAGTTTGTGTGGGCGGCGCAGGTGCTCGCCGATATGGGCTACCACGAGGTCAACCTCAACTTGGGATGTCCCTCGGGAACGGTCGTTGCCAAGGGCAAGGGTTCGGGCTTTCTGCGCAACCTGGATGAGCTCGAGGTGTTTTTGAGCGACGTGTGCGAGCGCTCGCCCTTGCCGGTGTCGGTCAAGACCAGGCTGGGGCTTGAGAGCGATGCTGAGTACGAGCGCGTGCTCGACCTGTATTGCCGCATGCCGCTGGCGGAGCTGATTGTTCATCCACGTGTGCAGAAGGACCGCTATACGGGCTCGCCGCGCAAAGAGTTTTACGGCGAGACACTTGAGCGGACGCCGTTCCCGGTAGCCTATAACGGCGACATTTTTGACCTCGAGGACATGGATGCGCTGGTTGCTGCCTATCCCGACACGCGCCATGTAATGCTGGGTCGCGGTCTGCTTGCAAACCCTGCACTGGCACGCATGGTAAACGGCGGCCCTGCCGCCACCATCGCCGAGCTGCAACGTTTCCATGACACGCTGTTTGCGGCCTATGCGGACGAGATTGGCGGCAATGCAGTCTTTCGCATGAAGGAATGGTGGTACTACGCCAAGTGCGCTTTCGCCGATCCAGCCACCGTCCACAAGCTCGTTCGCAAAACCAAGAAGGTCGATGAATACCGCGCCGCCGTCGACCGCGTCTTCCGCGAGCAGCCGCTTGCACCCGTTGCCCGCTTCCACGGCTAGTCGTTTAAGAACGTCCCAAACGACTAGGTCCAAAAGCTGTACACCAGCATCCAAAGATGTCGAAAAATGTCGACTTTGGATGCTGGTGTACATGTTTGGGGCGAGTTGGCCGCAATGGACGTGCTAGAGCAGGTTCTTCTTCGCCCACGCGATGATGTCGCTCGACTCGTAGAGTGGCTTGCCGTCGATGAACAGGCAGGGAACCTGGCGTTTTCCGCCGACGGCGATGAGCGTCTGCTCGGCATCGGGGTCGGTCGAGATGTTGCGCTCAGGGATGGTCACGCCGCTATCGGCCAGAAAGCGCTTGACCTTTATGCAATACGGGCAGCCGGTCATAACGTACAGCGCGAGCTCGTGATTAGTAGCCATAGGCCTCCAATCGGTTGAGGTTTTGATTGAAATACCCAAAGCCACCGCGGTCTATGCGCGCGTCAACGACGACTCGATGGCCGTACCAGAAACGCCGTGGCTCCGGTGCCGCAGGCCTTGTCGTAGTAGTCGATAAAGCGCTGGTCGGCAAGATAACCGTGGGCGAGGCCCAGGTACGCTTCGTTCTGGGGCTCGTGTCCCCAATTAAGGCCAATCCATCGACGGTGCATCGCGACGAGCTTGCGAGCCTCGCTTCCGTCCGCATCGCCGTCGCCCATGGCAATCGAGAGCTGACCCAGAATAGCGCGTTCAAGTTCCTTCATGTCGTTCCATGTCTGAGGATCCATGTCCAGTAACGTTTCGTTTGCTGCATCGATAGCCTCATCGCCATAGCGCGCCCGCGCCTCGGCGCCGTAGCGCTCTTCGTTTTCCTGCACGGTGCGCCAGCGCTCCAGTTGCGGCAGGACGGCACCCATGAGCGAGACGGCCTCGTCCAGCGACATACCGGTGTTTTGCGCCAGGCGCGGGGCACAATCTTCGATCATTGCCTCCATCGTGGTCTCGTAGGTGTACTTGCCGTGGTCGTAGCACCACTTGCAGTAATGGTCGGTCGTGGCGCCCGTGGCATCGGTGCCGCAGTCGTCGGGCGTGAGTATCATGCCGCAGCTCTGGCAATAATGCTCGGGCATTTCGAGCAGGTGGGACAGTGGCTCGCCGGTTACGGCGGCAATGAGCTTCATCATGTCGATGCCCGGGGTGACCTCGTCGCGCTCCCAACGGCTGACGGCTTGGCGTGTGACGAAGAGCTTGGCGGCGAGCTGCTCCTGGGTAAGGTGATGGGCGCGACGAACGGCAATGAGCTTTTCTGCAAAGGCCATAGCGGCTCCTTTCTGCTGGTTGATGGCTTAAGCATACGCGGCGGCAGGTGCCCTTCCAAGCAACCGTTGGTTGCACGACGGGCGACCGCGGCGAAGAATTGCGCGCAACGCCCCATGCCTCCATGCCGTACAATGACCGGCATGGAACCTATTGCACACATACATACCGACCTGCCGCAGAAGTTCGGCATTCCGCGCAACAGCTTTTTGGCGCCCCATCTGCAGGGACGCATCGTTTTTGAGCCGGAATTTGCCTCCAATGCAGCGGTTGAGGGTCTGGACTCCTTCTCTCACCTGTGGCTGCTGTGGCGCTTCGAAAACGGAACGCCCGGCGGCACGGCTAAGGACATAGCTGCCGATGCCAAGTCGCAGGACAGGTCCGGCACTAATGCCAAGTGGTCGAAAACCGTGCGTCCGCCGCGTCTGGGTGGAGCCGAGCGCGTGGGCGTCTTTGCCACGCGCAGTCCGTTTCGCCCTAATCCCATTGGGCTTACCTGCGTCAAGCTCGATCGCGTCGAGCTCACCGACGATGGCCCCATCATCCATGTGCTGGGGGCCGACCTGCGCGACGGCACGCCCATCTACGACATTAAGCCCTACATTCCGTTTGCGGACTGCCACCCGGATGCAACGGGCGGCTGGATTGAGGACGCTCCGTGGCAAGAGCTCGACGTCGAGTTCCCGCAGGCGCTGCAAGACACAGTCCCGCCCGTAAAGCTCCCCGGTCTGGTCGAGGTTCTTCGCCAAGATCCGCGCCGCGCGGGCAGCAAGCACGAGCCAAACCGCGTCTATCATCTGGCCTTCGCCGGGCTCGACATATCTTTTACGGTCGATGAAACCCAGCTAACCGTAGTCGCCATCAACGACGCGCAAGACTAACCGGTCATTCGTCCGCACCCGTCAAATTAAGCGCCAAACTCCGCGCCAAAACCGCCCGCGCTGGTGGACAATAACGCCTACCAAAACAATCACTTTGCATGGGGGCTCAGCATGAAATACGACTTTAGCTCGCTTATCGATCGCCGCGGCATGGACTCCATCGCCGTTGACTCTTGGGGTGAGATCCCCGGTATGGCTCCGAACGCACCCGACGAGGGCTTCGACCGCATTCCCATGTGGGTGGCCGACATGAATTTTGCCACGGTGCCCACGGTCCAGGAGCACATCATTCAGCGCGCTCAGCATCCCATGTTTGGCTACTTTAACCCGCGCGCCGAGTACTTCGACCGCATCATCGAATGGCAGAGCCGCCGCAATGGCGTCGAGGGCCTGCGCCCTGAACATATCGGCTACGAAAACGGCGTGCTGGGCGGTGTCGTGTCGACGCTGCGCGCGTATGTCCAGCCAGGCGATGCGGTGCTGGTCCACAGCCCTACCTACATCGGCTTTACCAAGTCCATTGAGGCCGCGGGCTATCGCATTGTCCACAGCCCGCTTAAGCTCGACGACCGGGGCGTGTGGCGTATGGACTTTGAGGACATGGAGCACAAGCTCGTCCAAAACCACATCCATGCCGCGGTGTTCTGCTCGCCGCACAATCCCTGCGGCCGCGTATGGGAACGCGACGAGATTGAGCGTGCCATGGACATCTATCGCCAGCACGATTGCGTGGTGATCTCGGACGAGATTTGGTCCGATATCATCCTGCCGGGGCACAGGCATATCCCGACGCAGTCGGTGAGCGAGGATGCCCGCATGCGCACGGTTGCCCTCTATGCGCCTAGCAAGACGTTCAACCTGGCGGGCCTGGTCGGCAGCTACCACATCATCTATATCGAGACGCTGCGCGACCGCGTGTGCGCCGTGTCCAACAAGACTCACTACAACGAGATGAACGTCCTCTCCATGCATGCGCTTATCGGTGCCTACCAGCCGCAGGGCTATGAGTGGGTGGACGAGCTCAATCAGGTGCTTGCCGGCAATATCGAGTACTTCTGCGATTACGTGGACGAACATTTTGAGGGCGTGTCCTATTCGCGTCCGCAGGGCACGTACATGGTGTTTCTGGACTGCACCGAGTGGTGCCGCGAGCATGGCCGCGATATTCAGTGGTTGCTCGACGAGGGGGCGCGCGTGGGCGTTGGCTACCAAGATGGCCGTCCGTTCCACGGGCCCTGCCACATTCGTGTGAATCTGGCGCTGCCGCTTTCGCGCGTGAGGGAAGCGTGCGACCGCCTGGACCGCTACGTTTTTAATGCACGGTAGGCGTGCGCTGCATGCGGGACCTTCTGCCAAGTCGGCTGGAAGGCCCCGCATGGAAGAACGTCTGTAACCATTGGGCACTCGCGTGGTTTCGTTTGCTATTATCTTTAACCATTTCAGTCTGTAAACAGGATCGTCTGGAGCTCGATGAAAAGACCCCGTCGCTCGGTTGCCATATCGTTGTTTGTTGCGCTTGCGGTAGCGTGTGCCTTTGTCGTAGCGATAGCCGGCTGTTCCGGGTCGAATGGCAGGGCCTCGACGTCTGCATTAGAAGGCCTGGACGCCTCGCAGGCCAAAGACGACAACCTTAAGACGCTCAACGTCGGCAGCGACCTCTATCCACCGTTTGTGTATACCGACGAGTACGGCGATATCGTTGGCCTGGATGTCGAGATATTGACCGAGGCTTTGGCCCGCATTGGTTACAAGCCAAAGTACCAGCTGATCGATTGGGAAAAGAAGAACGAGCTACTGGCGAGCGGCGAGCTCGATTGCGTCATGGGCAGCTTTAGTATGACGGGTCGCGAAAACGAGTATCGTTGGGCCGGCCCGTACCTTGCGAGCCGCCAGGTGGTCGCGGTCGATCCCCAGAGCGATATCTACACGCTTGCCGATCTTGAGGATAAGGTCGTGGCGGTCCAGTCCACCACCAAGCCCGAGGACATTTTGCTCAATCATACAAATGAAAACGTTCCGCACTGATATCTTCTGTATTGAAGACGTCGATGGCGCATCCATATACCATTGGCGTCGACACCATCAGATGCGGACCGCGCGGTGACCCCACATTCCGCTGGCGCCCA
>CABUGI010000034.1 GCA_902491055.1 uncultured Collinsella sp.
GAGCGCATGCGCCGCCGGGCGCGCCTTGCCATGAGCGTTGGCGGCGAAAATCGTGTGGGGCGCATCGGTCCAGGCGCTATCCGCCGATACCACGGTATGGGCGACCCCGTGCTGGAGGCGGCGCTTACCGATGCCGGGCTATCCGAGAAGTTTTGCTTTGCGACCATGATGGACCTCGCCTACGAAGTGCCCATTTGCATGGAAGAGGTCATGGACGAATACGCCGATCTGCCCGGCATGGCGGACCTGCGCGAGCATATGCTCGGCCCCGTCCGCGAAAACTGTCAGCGCACCCTCGACCTCATCAAGGCAGAAATGGACTAGGTGGCCTTAATTTCGCAATTATCAAACAAAAGAGAGGGGACACCCGTCGCAAAAGCTCGGATGTCCCCTCTCGTAATGTCATTTGCAATCCGCTAGCACGTGGCTCGAACTGCTGCTAGCGCAACCTTTACGCAGCGAGGCGCTTGAGGACGTCGATGAGCAGCTCGTAGAAGCGCTCGGCAGAAGCAAGCTCCATGCTCTCGTCCGGAGTGTGGACATCGGAGAGCGTCGGGCCCACGGCGATGGCGTCCAGGCCGTGCAGGGCCTCGGCAAACAGGCCGCACTCAAGGCCGGCGTGAATGGACTCGATGCGCAGCTCGGAGCCAAAGAGCTCGCGATAGCTCTCGACAAAGACGTCGCGGACCGGCGAATGCTCGGCATAGCTCCAGCCGGGATACTCGAACTCAAACTTGGCGTCGAAGCCCAGGACATCGGCGAGCGTCTGCAGGCGGTCCTTGAACTCGTTCTGCAGCGAGGTGATCGAGGAGCGCGGGGACAGCATAATCTTGACCTGGTCGTCAGAGGTGGCAACCACACCGATGTTGGAGGAAACCTCGACGGAGCCGTCGGTGGCGACGTTGCGGCGAATCACGCCGTTAGGGGCAAGACGCAGGGCGCGGATGAGGGCAAGCGCGGACTTCTGGTCCATAGCCTCGACCTCAGCGTTATCGGCAATCTCGACGGTGCAGGTAAAGCCGGGGTCGAAGACCTCGAGCTCGGCAGTGACGTCGGCGATGATGCCCTTTGCGATCTGGGCCGCGGCCTCGGCGGCAGCGTGATCAGCGTAGACCAGCTCGGCCTTGCACTCACGGTTGATGGCGTTGTCCTTGGTGCCGCCGTTAAAGCTAACGATGGCGGGCTCGCCGGCAACCATCAGGCGGTCGATGATGCGGGCCATGATGAGGTTGCCGTTGCCGCGCTCCAGGTGGATATCGCTGCCGGAGTGACCACCCAGCAGGCCGGAGATGTCGAGCGTGAGGGTGCTACCGGTCTTATGCTCGCGCACGATCGGGCAGGTGTAGGTAACGACGACGCCGCCGGCGCAACTGACGGTGGCAACGCCCTCTTCCTCGGAGTCAAGGTTAATCATGGTGCGGGCGCTAATCTGGGACTTGTCGAGCGTCTCGGCGCCAACCAGGCCAGTCTCCTCGTCGGTGGTGAATACGCACTCGAGGGCGGGGTGAACGATCGAATCGTCATCGAGAACAGTGAGCATCAGAGCGACGGCAATACCGTTGTCGGCGCCCAGAGTGGTACCGTTAGCGGTGAGGACGCCGTCCTTGACGACCAGGTCGATACCATCAGTCGTAAAGTCGTGCTCAACGGAGCCCAGCTTGTCGCACACCATGTCGATGTGGCCCTGCAGCATCACGGTCGGGGCATTCTCGGCGCCGGCAGATGCGGGCTTGCGAATGATGACGTTGTAGACCTCGTCCTGATACACATCGAGACCGCGCTCCTTGGCAAACGCGACCAGGAAATCGCTGATGCCCTTCTCGTTGCCAGACCCACGGGGGATCGCGCTGACCTCCTCAAAGAAATGGAACAGCTGGGCGGGCTCGTAGCCGGTAATCTTGTAGTCCATGGTGCCTCCTTGGCGCAACTGGTTAGACAGTAAGACATGCGACTTGTATATTCCCAGACTTTGCGTGCATAAACCAGTCGAAAACGCCGAGCGCCCTCGCATCATCGGCTAACGGTGGACCGTATAGCGCAACGGTCACAACTTCCGCAGCTCTACAAATCGAGGCGCCCTTTCCGGAGCGCCTCGATTGCGCGTATCAAATTGTCGCCACGCCCTACAGCGCGCCGGAACCGGCTTGCATCATGCCGCCGGGGCCCGAGGTCACGCCGCCGCTCACGGGCGAGGCGTTGCCGGCGTGCGGTGCCGCCGGGACGGTATCGCCACCGAGTGTGCCCGCCGGACGCGGTGCCGGGATCTCGCCCGTGCCGTGGCTAAAGACAAACTTGCCATCGGCCACGTCGCACAGGACGGTATCGCCCTCGCCCCACTCGCCGGCCAGAAGCTCCTCGGACAGCGGGTCCTCGATGAGCTTTTGAATGGCGCGGCGCAGCGGACGCGCACCGTTGGTGAGGTCGGTGCCCTCGGCCACGATCTTGTCATAGGCCGCATCGGTGAGCTTGATGTTCATGCCGTTGGCAATCAGGCGCTGACGCAGGTCGTCCACCAGCAGGTGCGCGATCTTGGTCAGGTTCTCGCCCGAGAGCTTCTGGAACACCACAATGTCGTCGATACGGTTGAGCAGCTCGGGGCGGAACAGGCGCTTGAGCTCGCCCATCGCACGGCCCTTGATCTCACTCGAGGTGAGGCCCTGCTCGCCGGTGGTGCCAAAGCCAACGCTCGCATCCTGCGCGATCTCGCGGGCGCCCACGTTGGACGTCATGATGATCACGGTATTGCGGAAGTCGACCGTCTTGCCCTGGCTATCAGTCAGGCGACCCTCCTCCAGCACCTGCAACAAAATGTTGAAGATGTCGGGGTGCGCCTTCTCGATCTCGTCGAACAGCACGACCGAGTACGGGTGACGACGAACGGCCTTGGTGAGCTGGCCGCCCTCGTCGTGACCGACGTAACCCGGAGGGCTACCGATGAGCTTGGAGACCTCGAACTCGCTACCGAACTCGGACATGTCGAAGCTGATGAGTGCATCCTTGCTGCCAAAGAGGTACTCGGCGAGCGTCTTAGCGAGCTCGGTCTTGCCCGTGCCGGTGGGACCCAGGAAGATAAAGCTGCCGCCGGGGCGACGCGGGTCCTTGAGCGGCGAACGGCTGCGGCGCACGGCCTTGGCAACTGCCTCGACAGCCTCATCCTGACCGATGATGCGCGTCTTGAGCACGCTTTCGGCTTGCAGCAGGCGACGGCTCTCGCTCTCGGTAAGCGAGGACACCGGCACGCCCGAAGTCACGGACACGATATCGGCGATCTGACTCACATCGATGGTGAGCGGGCTGGCGTCGAGCTCGGCGGTCCAGGCGGCCTTGGCCTCGGCGAGTTCAATCTCGGCGGCCTTCTGCTGCTCGGTGATATCGGCGGCCTTGTTCATGTCGTCGCTCTCGGTGGCCTCCTGCGCGGCGGCCTTAAGCTCCTCCACGCGATGCTCGGCCTCACGCACCGGCTCGGGCGCGCGATTCGCGGCGATGCGAGCGCGGGCACCGGCCTCGTCGATGAGGTCGATGGCCTTATCGGGCAGGAAGCGATCCTGGATGTAGCGGTTGGAAAGGTTCGCGGCAGCCTCGATAGCGCCCTGCGTGTAGCGCACATGGTGGTGCTCCTCGTAGCGCGGCTTGAGCGCGGTCAGGATCTTGACCGTGTCCTCGACGCTCGGCTCCTCGACATCGATGGTCTGGAAACGACGCTCAAAGGCCGGGTCCTTGGTGAGGTACTTGCGGAATTCCTCGGCCGTGGTGGCACCGATAATCTGAAAGGCACCGCGCGCGAGCACGGGTTTGAGCATGGAGCTCGCGTCGATGGAGCCCTCGGCAGAACCGGCACCGATGATGGTGTGCATCTCGTCGATAAACAGGATGACGTCGTCGGCTTCGGTGGCCTCCTGGATCACGTTCTTGAGGCGCTCCTCAAACTCGCCGCGATACTTGGCACCCGCCACGAGGCCCGGCAGGTCGAGCGTCCAGATATTCTGGTTCATGAGGTTCTCGGGCACGTTGCCGGCTGCAATCTGCTGAGCCAGGCCCTCGACGATGGCCGTCTTGCCCACGCCGGGGTCGCCCAGAATGAGCGGGTTGTTCTTGGTGCGGCGCGAAAGAATTTCCATCATACGCTGGACTTCCTTTTCGCGACCAATTACAGGGTCGAGCTCGCCGTCGCGCGCCTTCTGCGTGAGGTTGGTCGCGAACTGCTTAAGCGTATCGGTGCCACTCCCCTTTTGCTGAGAGGCATCCGAGCCGCTAAAGAACGGCAGGCCCGCACCGGGACGACCAGCGCCGGCGCCGGCGAGCGGACGCTTCTTGTCCTGGTCCTTGGCAGTGAGTTTCTCGATAGCCTTTTTGATGGAAGCGGACGACACACCCAGGCGCATGAGGATGTCCATGGCCATGCCGTTGCCCTCTTCGACGATGCCGATCAGCAAGTGCTCGGTCGACACGTAGGTCTGGTTGTTCTCACGCGCCACGCGGAAGGAGCGCTCCATCACGCTAATGACGAGCGGCGTAAAGGCGAGCTTGGCCGCCTCGGTCTCCTCACTGGGCTCGGGAACCGTGGTCTGAACCTCTTTGAGAGTATCCATGATGTCATCGTAGGAGATGTCGAGCGAACGCAATGCCTCGGCGGCAATGCCCTCGTCCTCCTTGGCAAGCGCGAGCAGCAGGTGCTCGGTGCCCACCTTATTTGAATGAAGATCGAGCGCCTCCTGTTTGGCCATCGACATGACCTTGCGCGCTCGATCGGTAAATCTATCTAACATGCTCGTTTCCTTACATGAGTTCATCGAAATCAAAACGCCCGCCCGTCGGCGGCGCTTTTGTCTCTTTACCCACAGGTTGTCTATGTTAACAGCTGAAGGAATATCTATAAACCCGGCTCACATGAATGCAGGTCATGACCGCATCGCGGGACTCACCGCGCGATGCGCGACAGGCGCCCCGCAAGAGAAACCCTAGGCGTCTTTCACCACGTCGGGACTCGTCGCACGCGATGCGCGATAGGCATCGGCCTCCTTGGAGACGCGTTCGAGCAGCTCGGATGTATCGACGCCCTCGACTTGCGCGACCGTTTCCACCGTCTGCATGGCGACCGCCCTCAGGTACGCGCACGCGCTGTCCCCCAGCTGCTCGAGGTCTATCTCCTCGCCGCCCTCCCGGGCAAAGCCGACCGCCATCACAAAGTCCATGATGCCCGAGACCAGAAAGCCCACCGCAAAGCTCGAATCTGCCTTGAGCTCTTCTCCGTCGGGGTGGACGATCTCTCTCACGCGGTCGATGATGATCGCATGGATGCCCTGCACGACCTGCTCGGCGGCACCCGCCCTCATGGTGATGACGATGCGCCGCAGCAGGCAGCGGACGTCGCGCCGGTCGAACGCCGAAAGGTCGCCCTCGCTCGAAAAATGCCAGAGGGCATCGGTGATGAGCTCGTTATCCTGCAGCAGCTGGGCTATGGCGATGGCGACGAGTTCATCGAAATCGTGATAATAGTAGTAAAACGTTCCGCGATTGCACTGGGCGGCGCGGGTCACCTCGCCAACCGACAGCTCGAAGATGCTGTTGTTCTCGATGAGCTCCCAAAACGCCTCGATGATACGGGTGCGTGCATCGGGCGCATCGGCGTCCTTACGCGGTCTCGCCATGCGCCTCACCGCACCCCTGCGCCTTGGCGTTCATGATGAGCATCTGAAGACGGTTCTCCACGTTGGCGAAGCTCACGTCGGGATCGTAGTCGAGCGGCAGGAACTGCGCCGTGGGATACTGCTCCTTGAGCGCATGGATGAGCCCGCGCCCCACGACATGGTTGGGCAGACACCCGAACGGCTGCAGGATCACGAAGTTGCGGCAGCCGCGCTTGGCGTGCTCGAGGATCTCCGCCGGAATCAGCACGCCCTCGCCCGCATCGAACGTATGGTGCAGGATCTTATCGCTCGCGCGCACGAGCTCGGGCATGCGCGTCGGCGGCTCGTAGAGCGGGCTCGCCGCGCCCAGGCGGTCGCAACGGTCGTGCGCGAGCTCGAACAGGTTGTCCGCCGTGGCGTACCAGGCCTTTTCGGGCAGCGACAGGTCGACGTGGAACTCGCGCGACTGCGCATGCTTGTAGAAATAGGTCTTGCGGATCACGTCGGTCATGCGCGCCTCGATGACCTCGAGCCCGTTGTCCTCGAGGTAGCGCTCGATCTCGTGGTTGGCACCGAGATGGAAATTGAGCAGGTACTCGCCCACGATGAGAACGGTCGGATGCGGGTTCGAGCGGTCGTACGGAACGGCGTCCATGATCGCAAGCGCGCGTTTGAAGCCCGTCGCCTGGCCTCTCAGCCCGGAGCGCTCCATGCCCTCGATAACCTCATCGAGCGCGCGGTCGAACGCAGCGTCCGCCGCGCCCTTCTCGAGCTCGTAGGGACGGATGCGCCTAAGCATGGCCTCGAGGGCATCGATCATGGGAAGACCGTAGGCGATCTGGATGCTCGGGCCAAGGCCGAGCTTGAAGCCCGGATGCGCATTGTGGGCATCGACGTCGTCGTTGGTGAGCACCGGGACATAGTCGTATCCCGCGTCGTCGAGCGCGCGGCGCAGCAGGGGCATGTAGTGCGTCAGGCGACAGTCGCCGATATACTTGCCAGTCACCACGGCGACGTCGTGCGGGTCGTACTTACCGCTCTCGAGTGCCGCGAGCGCCTCGCCGATCACGATTTGCGCGGGGAAGCAGATGTCGTTGTGCACATAGCGTTTGCCCAGGCGGATGGCATCCTCGCGCCCGATATCAAGGGCCTCGGCGCGCACGCCCTGATTGCGCATCGCCGCGGTCATGAGCCTGCAGAACGCATGGGAGGTGTTGGGGACCAGCGCGATCTTGTCGTGCCGGTCGCGCTTGGTGTACTTGACCTTATACGGGTCGTCGAGCGGATGGACCGCGTGCACCCGGGCGCCCTCGGCACGCTCCTCCGCGCGACGACGGTTGACCGACTCGATAAACGAACGCACGCGAATGCCCATGGGACCGGCGACGTCGCTCTCATCGAGCTTGATCATCATCGGAACCTTGGAGCCCATCTCGCCCATCATGCGCGCGATCTCGTCGGTGAGATACGCATCGTGGCCGCAGCCGAAGCTGCCCATCTGCACGAGCTCGAGCTCGGGCGTCGATGCGACGATGACCGCGCACGACAGCATGCGCGCATGGTAGTTGTTCACGATGTCGATGCGGCTGTTGGAAAGATCGACGTTGCAGACCCCCGGCACCGCATCGGGCGTCAGCACGGGGATGCCGCGCTCAGAGAAGAGCTTGGGCAGCCCGTGGTTGACCAGCGGGTCGTTGTGGTACGGGCGCGAAGCGATCACCACCGCGTAGCCGCCGTCCTCGTGCACGTTCTCGAGCACCTGCCTGCCGCGCAGCTGCAGCTGGTTCCCAAACGTCTCCTGCGCGCGGTCCGCCTGCTCGGTCGCCTTGGCAACCAGGTCGGCATCGATATCGAAGGTCTCCTTGCACCACGCCTTGAGCTGGCGGTTTCGGTCGCCCTCGTCGTACCAGTGGAACAGCGGCGTATCGAACGGAACGCCGAAACGCTCCTCCGGGTTATCGGAATTGCGCATCACGTAGGGGTATCCCTTTACGACGGCGCACATCCACTCGCTGGTAGAGGCGGTGTTTTCGGTGGGCACCGTCGTGATGATGGGCATGAAGATGCGGTCGACGCCGGCGTCGACGAGATTGCGGATGTGCCCGTGGACGAGCTTGGCCGGGAAGCACACGGTGTCGGATGTGACGTGCGCCAGACCGCGCTCGTACATCGCCTTGGTGCTGCGTCCCGAGACGCGCACCTTAAAGCCGAGCGTGCTGAAGAACGTCGACCAGAACGGCATGGTGTCCCAGAACTCGAGCACACGGGGAATGCCGATCGTGACATCGCGCCCCCCGCTGACGGGAACCGTGGGGTACGACTCGAACAGCAGCTTCTCGCGGTCGACAAAGAGATTGGGGGCAGCCGCGGTCCGGTCGCGCCCCGTGCCGGGTGCCTGTGCCTCGCAAGCACCCTGCGGACGCAGCTCCTCCGCCGCGGGAACCTCGCGCACGAGCTCATCCCATGAGATGGCGCCGCCGCGCGGGCAGCGATTGCCCGTGACGTAAAGCGAGCCGTCGCCAAATGCCACGACCGCGCGCTGGCAGCGGTTGTTGCACCGACGGCAGGTAACGCCGCCGAACTCGCGATGCTCGAAGCGCTCCACGGCATCGAGCCCGATAAACGACGTGCCGGCGTCGCCCTTGCGGCATTCCTCGTGCGCGAGCAGGGCGATACCGATAGCGCCCATCAGCCCCGGGTGGGGCGCACGCGTGACGGGTTTGCCCAGATACTGCTCGAATGCGCGCAGCACCGCGTCGTTTCGGAACGTGCCGCCCTGGACGACGACTTTGTCGCCCAGACGGTTGAGATTTGAAACGCGAATGACCTTGGTGAACACGTTCTCGATAATCGAACGGCAGAGACCGGCCATGATGTCGCCCGGACCCTTACCGCGCCGCTGCTCGGAAACGACGCTGCTGTTCATGAACACCGTGCAGCGGCTGCCGAGAACGGCGGGGGCTTTGGACGAAAATGTCTCGGTCGCGATATCCTCAACGGCTATTCCGAGGTTTTTGGCAAAACCCTCGAGGAACGAGCCGCAGCCCGCAGAGCACGCCTCGTTGACGACGATATCGGTCAGCACGCCGTGGTTGAGCCAGATGGCCTTCATATCCTGTCCGCCGATGTCGAGCACGAAGGTCGCATCGGGAACGCATGCGCACGCGGCGCGGGCGTGCGCGACCGTCTCGACCGTATGGTAGTCGGCGTGGAACGCGCGCGCGAAAAGCTCCTCGCCGTATCCCGTGGTGCCCACGGCATCGATCGCAAGCGTGACTCCCGCTGTCTCCCAGCGGTTCTTCAAGCTGACAAGACCCTGTTGGGCGACGTCGAGCGGTCTGCCGTTATTAGACGCGTAGAACGAATCGACAAGCTCACCCGCCTCATCTACCAGGGCGAACTTGGTCGTCGTGCTCCCCGAATCGATACCGAGCGCCACACGCACCGTCTCTCCGGGCGCATACGCATCCGGACCCTTTGCCGGCGTCTCTTTGCCATGGCGTGCCGTAAAATCCGCCTGCTCGGCAGGTGTGGCAAAAAAGGGCTGGGCAAGACGTCCCTCCCCGCTTGCGGGCGCGACCGTCTCGAGCTTATCCAGCCGGACAAAAGCGTCGGGAAGGTCGATCGGTTGGGACGATGCGAACATGTCGGTCAGCGACAGGGCGGCACCGCGCGCGACCATGATCTGCGGATCGCGCGGGACGATAACCTGATCGTCCGATAGATTCAGTTGCTCCCGGAACACGCGGACCAGTGTGGGGTTGTAGGCGAGCGTACCGCCCTCGAAGATTACCGGCGGCTCGATGTCGATACCCTGGGCCAGACCGCCGATCGTTTGGCGGGCGACCGCGTGAAGCGCCGAAAGCGCCAGGTCGGTGGTAGGAATGCCCTCGTTGAGCAGCGGCTGGATATCGGTCTTTGCGTACACGCCGCAGCGGCCCGAGACCTCGTGGACGGTCGTTCCCCGGCTTGCGAGCTGCTCGAACTCGCCCGATTCGGTGCCGACCCCCATGAGCTTTGCCATCTCGTCGATAAATGCACCGGTACCGCCTGCGCACGAGCCGTTCATGCGCATGTCGGCAACCTCGATGTCTCCCTTATCGTTGGTGCGGAAGAAGATCATCTTGGCGTCTTGGCCGCCCAGCTCGATGGCGCAGCGCGTCTGCGGATAGAACCTGCTGATCGCGAGCGCGTTGGCGACCACCTCCTGAACGTACGAGGCGCCCAGCGCGGTCGCGATATCGCGCGCACCCGAGCCGGTCACCGCAACGCGCAGTGACTCATGGGGAAAGCGCTCGGCGAGCTCGCCGAGCATGGCGCGCACGCTCGCTGTCTGACACGCCCCGTGGCGGCGATATCCCCACCACGCCTCGGTCATATCCTCGTGCATCGCGTAAACTTTGGTCGTCGTCGACCCTACGTCCAGTCCTACTAGCAACGCCATAATGCTCCGTCTCTCGCATTTTTCCCGCTAGAGATATACCACTCTACGTAATACAACAGACTGTTGTATTTAAACTCCGTATAAAAAGCGGCTGCCGAAACGCTTCAGCAGCCGCCGAATGCACCAACAGATTGTTCTGCGCGCTAGCACGTCGGGCAACGGAGCAGCACGGGCCCTCCGGTCATGTGCACCGCTCACGCCCGCGATGTCGCCGAGAGAGCTATCCACGCTTAGGGCTCCAACCAAGCAAGTCGCCCGCGCTCAGCAGATCCCTAAGCGAGCTACTCGCACTCAGGAGCCATAGCCTGCTCCAAGAGCTCGGCATGCTCCTCCTCGAAAACCGTCCCCACAGGGAAGGCGCGACGGAAGACGAAGCGGGAAATCGGACCGGCTACCAAAAGGTTCCACGGCAGCGCCATCACAAAATTATGCGGGATGTTGATCATCCAGATCGCGGGCACGGAATACAGGTTCGCAAGGATGCCGCCGGGCATGTGCGTCAAACCCTCACAGGCACCGTACAGCGACATGATGATGACCATGGGAACGACCATGCAGGAGCTGACGGCGAGCGTCATGGCAAGTGGCGAGCTCTTGCCCGGCGTGACCAAGTACTTAAAGGCGAAACCCTTGGCGAGCGGGCTGGCGACGAACCAGTCGCAGCACATGGCAAAAATGTAGGCAACGGGGAAGCCGAGCCACGCAGTGGCAACGACCTCGCCGTTGATGGCCCCGTGCTGCAGGGCAACGTTGTAGATGCTCATCCAGAGCACCATGCAAAAGCACATGATAAAGGTGAACAGCAGGCTCTCTCGTTTGTTGATAGGCATGAAGGGCAGATTCCTTTCTGTGTTACGCCGCGGCACCACGCAACAAAAACGGGCGGGCAAGATGGAGCTGTTGGGACTTCATCTCGCCCGCCCGTGTTACGCGCGTCTGCGACTACTTATGTGGTGAAACCAGCCTAGCATGAAAGGCCTGCGCTTCGTAAGCGTTGAGTTTATGAAGATGCAGGGCACCGATAATCCCCCGACCCCATAAGTTGCGGTGGAATACGGACTGTTTTGACCCTTTAAGCAGCAATTCAGTCCCTATTTCACCGCAACTCATTTGGTGCAAAGTAACCTGTCCCCCTTGTACCAATTAGCTGGTGTGGCGCCAGCGAGGGTCGGTGAGCGTACGCGCCACACCCAGTCCAACGGGCAGAAACGCTACGATGAGCACTGCGCGCACAAACCAGCCGAGCATATTGACCGTGTCGAAGGTGCACATGTAATACATCGAGCGATACAGATACAAGCCCGGCACCATAATGACAATCGAAGGCACCGTGAGGGCGATGCGCGGGTAGGTGAGCTTGACTTCAGCCAAGCTTGCGAGCAGCCCCGATACCAGCGCGCCGATAAACGCTGCTGCCTCGGGAGGCATTCCCGTGCTGAGGCCCAGGAAGGGAATCATCGTCGGCGCATCGACAAGGGTCAGACGCAGGGTATTGGACACGGCGCCGATCAACCCAGCTGCCGCGGCCATCTTTACCGGGCTGTTGAACATCACCGAGAAGCCGAATACGCCAACGAAGCTCATCACCACGCGCAGGAGCGTAAGGGCAAGCGGCGAAAGGCCCAGTGGGGCAAAGTCGTCCGGCGCCAGGCCAACACACTCGGCAACCATCCAACCTACGAGGGTCGCCATCACAATAATCGATACGGCATATGAAAGGCGCTCGATACCGCTTCGCATGTCGAGCTTAGCGATGTCGAGGCCTGCCGTAATGAGTGGAAAGCCGGGAATCACAAAGAGCATGGCGCCGATATAGCCTTCTTGGTGCGACATTGCCCCCGGTATGACCTGGCCAAGGCCGAGCAATGCCAGCAGATACGAAACGCAAGCGAGCGCAACGCCGGTCGTCAGCGCGCTGAACTGACCAAGGCCTTGCTTGAGAATATGGGAGCGGGCAAAGTTGCCGACACCCGCGCCCACAAACGCGCAGGCCATCTCGATAGGGCCGCCGCCGAGCAAAAAGACGAAGGCGCCGCAAGCACAAGCTGCCGCAAGGCCCTGTTGCCAGGGAGAGTAATCGGGTTTTGAACTCTCAACGGTCTTGAGCATCTCGTGGTATTCGTGCACCGTGAAGCGACGACCATAGGTCTCGATTTCCTTGAGAAAACTCTCCATCATCCAAATGCGATGGGTATTGACGCCCGTTGTGGGCAAGCTGACAACCTCATTAAAGCAGTGACCGTCTTCGATGCAAGTACACTCAAACGACAGGAGACTTAAGTCAACGTGGATGGTGACACCGAGTACGGCGGCAACACGATTCATGGTATCGCGCACGCGCCAGGCACCCGTTCCGCTTGCCAGCATAAGCATGCCGGTGCGGCAGATGATGGATGATTTATCGGTGAGCGGCGCATCGACGGCAAGCTCATCGCCTGCCGTCACGATCTGGTGCCAGTCAGTTTTCATATGGAGCGCGCCGGCACGAACGCCGTGGTGCATGGGGGCTCTCGAAAGCAGCGAGTTAAGGCGCGAAGACTGTGGGGGCTCCGTTGATTCGACCTCGTCCTCATCAGTCTCTTCATCGACCAGATCAAAGGAATCAAGCGGCGCTGGCTCGCGACGGTCGATCAGCTCCTCGTCCTCGTCATCAAAGTAATTGAACTGATCGAGCATGTCCTCTTCGATTGAACGCTCGCTCGCGTCGTCCATATAGACGCTCCCTTCCTACCGACTAACCCCCATCCTAGGCAGCAACGGCTAAAGGAAACATAAAAGAGACGACTGTCATGCGAGCCATGTGGGCAATATCCGTTGGGTAGTCGTTTAAGAACGTCCCCAATGACTACATCGATGTTCTAAGTGTCAACCAAGTCAACGCCGCAGATAGAGGACGGACAGCGAGCGACGTCCAGAGCGAACAAGTTGGCATGAAAAAGGCAAGGCATAGACCTTCTGGTCATGCCTTGCCTTTTGAATGACAAATTGTCGCTCTGGGCGGCGCGCAGCGTCGAGCGGTTACGGCGTTTGGTAAAACGCCGTAACCCCCTAGTACATCTTTGCGCCGGCGGGGATGGAGGCGTCGAGCTGGATCAGGTTGAGGCGCTCCTCGCCCTCCTCCTCGTGGACAGCGCTGATCAGCATGCCGCAGCTGGGAATACCCATCATCTTGCGCGGAGGCAGGTTGGTGATGGCGAGCAAGGTCTTGCCAACCAGGTCCTCGGGCTCGTAATAAGCGTGAATACCGGAGAGGATGGTGCGGTCGGTGCCGGTGCCGTCGTCGAGCGTAAAGTTCAGCAGCTTCTTGGACTTCTTGACGGCCTCGCATGCCTTGACCTTCACAGCGCGGAAGTCGCTCTTGGAGAAGGTATCAAAGTCGACGAACTCCTCAAACAGCGGCTCAACGGCGATCTTGGAGTAATCGAGCGTGGGCTTAAGCGACGTAACGAACGGGCTCGCGGCGTTGCCGGCCTCGGCAGCCTTGGCGGCAGCGGCACCGGACTGGAAACCCTTCTCGGGCTTCATGTGCGGGAACAGCAGCACGTCGCGGATAGAAGCCTGGTTGGTGAGCAGCATGACCACGCGGTCGATACCAATGCCAATGCCGCCCGCGGGAGGCATACCGTACTCGAGGGCGCGCACGTAGTCCTCGTCGTACTCCATGGCCTCGTCGTCACCGCCGGCCTTCTCGGCCATCTGGGCGGCAAAGCGCTCGGCCTGGTCGACCGGGTCGTTGAGCTCGGAGAACGCGTTGGCGTACTCGTGACCGGCAATAACCAGCTCAAAGCGGTGCGTCAGGCGCGGGTCGTCCTCAAAACGCTTGGCAAGCGGGCTGACCTCGATGGGGTAATCGCACACGAACGTCGGGTTGACGATGGTGTCCTCGCCCAGCTCATCGTAAATCTCGGCGATGATCTTGCCAGCAGTCCACTCGGGCTTGATCTCCAGGCCCTTCTCGCGCGCGGCGGCAGCAAGCTCCTCGACCGGCGTGTCGATGGTGACCTGCTTGCCGAGCACGTCGGAGACGATGTCGGTCATGGGACGGCTGGCCCACTCACCAGAAAGGTCGATGGTCTGGCCCTGGTACTCGATGACCTCGGGGTTGCCGATGGCCTTGTTGGCAGCCTTGATGACACCTTGGGCGAGTGCCTTCATGCCCTCGAGGTCGGAGAAGGCACGGTAGGCCTCCATCGTGGTGAACTCGGGGTTGTGGGTAAGGTCCATGCCCTCGTTACGGAAGATGCGGCCGATCTCGAACACGCGCTCAAAACCACCGACGATGCAGCGCTTGAGGTGCAGCTCGGTGGCAATACGCAGGTAGCACTCCTGATCGAGCGCGTTGAAGTGGGTAATGAACGGCTTGGCAGTAGCGCCGCCTTGGATGGTCTGCAGGATGGGGGTCTCGACCTCCATGTAGCCGTCGGACTCCATAAAGCGACGGAAGGTGGAGAGAATCTGCGAACGCTTACGGAAGGTCTCGCGAACGTCGTCGTTGGCGATCAGGTCGACATAGCGCTGGCGATAGCGGGTCTCCTTGTCGGAAAGACCGTGGAACTTCTCGGGCAGCGGACGAACGGCCTTGGCAAGCAGGGTCGCGCTCTTAGGGGCAACGGAAAGCTGGCCACGCTGGGTGCGCACGACCACGCCGGTCACGCCCAGGATGTCGCCCAGGTCGAGGGCCTTGAGCGTACTCCAGGCAGCCTCGTCCATGTCGTTGATGCGGCAGAACAGCTGAATCTCGGCAGTCGCATCGCGCACGACGATGAACATGATCTTGCCCTGACCGCGCTTGGCGACCACGCGGCCGGCGATCTTCACGACGTCCTCGGTGTCCTCGCCATCGGCAAGCTCGGCGTACTTAGCCTCGATATCGGCGACGTAGTCCTCAAGCTCAGAGTGCTCGGGATAGGGGTTCTGGCCCGCCTCGAACAGGGCGGCGCGCTTGGCCAGGCGGGTGGCGCGCTCGTCGTTGAGCGTCGATGCCTGATCGGCGGCGTTCTGGTTCTCTGCCATAAGTTAGCTCCTCAAACTAAAACGCTCCCCAGGATTCGGTCCCAGGGAGCGAAAACATACCTTTACGCGGGACCGTGGTCTAGCGTGCGATCTTGGCGATGGTGTAGACGCGAGTCTTGCCGGAAGGCGTAACGACCTCGACGGAATCGCCCTCGCCATGACCAATGATGGCGTGACCGACCGGAGACTCGTTGGAGATCTTGTGCTCGAGCGAGTTGGTCTCGGTGGTACCGACAAGCGTGACCTCGATAAGCTCACCGTTGGGGTCGACCAGGGTAACAGTCGAGCCAATGGAGACGGTTAGGTCGCCCGTGCTGGCAGCGATCTGAGCGTTGGCGAGGATGGCCTGAATCTCGGCGATACGAGCGGCGTTCTGTGCCTGCTTGTCCTTGGCGGCATCGTACTCGGAGTTCTCCGAAAGGTCGCCGAACGCGCGGGCTTCCTTGATGTCCTCGACGATCTCCTTGGCGTAATCGCCCTCACGCCAAGCGAGCTCCTCGACGAGCTTCTGGCGGCCCTCAGCGGTCAGTACGATCTGGCTTGCGTCCATACGGATATCTCCCCAACTATGATGTAACGATCAACTGTCAACAAAAACGAAAAAGACCGGCTAGCCTGCGGGCAAGCCGGTCAGGTGCTCACCCCAAAGGGATGGGACTACTCTGCGTCCGCGTCGCTGTCCTCTGCCTTCTTTTGCTTGGCAGCAGCGAGCTTAGCCTCGAGCTCTGCAATCTCCTTGTCCTCCTTGGACTCCTCGACCACAACCTCCTCGGCCTGCTTGGTTTCGCCCTTATCGTCGCCCTCCATACCCTCGCGGATATTCTTGACGGTAGAGCCGAGGGACTTACCGAGCTTCGGCAGGTTCTTGGGCCCAAAGATAATCAGGACAACGACGAGAATAATGATGAGCTCAGGAGCCCTCAGTCCAAACATGTAGACCTCCACAATACAGCGAGACAAGCTCGAATGAGTATACCGCGGGTATCGCGGTATCACAACAATAGCTAAAAAAAAGGGACCGCAAGAAGCGGTCCCTCCTCATGCTCTGGTCGGGTTGACTGGATTTGAACCAGCGACCCCTGCGTCCCGAACGCAGTGCTCTACCAAACTGAGCCACAACCCGTTAGCTCGACTATAGTAACAAAGATTTCCGTCGTGTGCCAGAGAAATTTTTATTTCTTTGGCGTGTCGATTTGGACCGTGTTGGGAATAAGCTCAGTCGCGCAGGCCCACCAGCCATTTTGCTGGGCAGCATCGGCAAGCCTTTCGGCCGCGGCGGCAGTGTCGCAAATGGCAAACGAGCAGGCACCCGATCCGCACACATCTACAGCAACGGTGCCGTCCTGTTTACGCAGCCAATCGAGAACCGTTTGAATCTGCGGCTCCATCTGTGCGGAAATGACACCCAGGTTGTTATGGATGAGCGCATATGCCGTCTCGGCATCACCGGCACGCAAGGCAGAAGCTATCGCGCCGGGCTTGTCCGCAGGCACCGGGGCCTCGTCAAAACGTCGATAGGCTTCAATTGTCGAAACGCTTGCCTCGCGCGGCTTAACCAGTACGACGGGCGTCGCGGGCAGCGCGGGGTACTCAGTTGCCAGCACGTCTCCCCCACCTACGTAAAACGCAGGGCTCGCGTGCAAAAAGAACGGGACGTCGGCACCAATGCCCCGCGCAATGTCATCGAGCGCTGGGTCGGTGCGATCAATGCCCCAGAGCTCCGCCAAGGCGACAATGACCGCGGCCGCATCCGTCGAGGGGCCGCCCAAGCCGGCGCACAATGGAATGCGTTTCTCAATCGTCACGCAGATGTTTGCCTCGCGACCATAATGCTCGGCCATAGCAACCGCAGCCCGATACGCCGTATTCTTTTGCATGGGAAAATCTGATGCTGGAACCGTCTGGACGGTCAGCGCCTGCGCCGGCGTGACCGTCACGGTATCGGAAAGACCGACGGCCGCCATCAGGGAATCGACCCTGTGGTAGCCGCGGTCATCGCGCTCGGTATGAACCCCCAGGTAGAGGTTAATCTTTGCCGGCGCGGAAAGAGTCAGGGACCGATCGGTCACCGTTAATGCTCCTCGAGCTGATTGCCGAGCGGGGTAAAGATGTGCTCGCCGCTCTCGGCGTCGAACAGCTCGACCTGACCGGTGAGGACATCGATATACTGGTAGGACTGACGCGACTTGCGGCCGCGACGCTCGTCAACCTCGACGATAAAGACGGCGGGGTGGACGCTCTTGATGGTGCCCATGCGCTCGACGACGCGGGTACGGCCCATGTTGGCCTTCACCTTGACGCGATCGCCCACCATATCGGTCAGCTTCTCGTGGATGTCGTCGACGTGATTGACTTCCATCTCTTCCATGAACAGGGCCTCCAGAAGGTGCAATTCAAAAAGGGGATAATACCCCTAAGGTAGACAAAACTCTAATACTATAGCACCCTGTTGCGGCCATACGCAAGTAGCTAAATAAGCCCCGTCCCAAATACGTACCAGACGACAACCTCGCATGACCAGTTGTTACGCGGTTTGGTAAAACCGCGTAACCTAAAGGTTGTCGGTGTCCAAGACGATGGTGAATGGGCCGTCGTTGACCAGGTCGACCTTCATGTCGGCGCCAAAGATACCGTGCGCCACATGCTCAACGTCCTCGTGCACAAGCGTCAGGAAGTACTCGTAGAGCTCGTTGGCAACATCGGGTGCGCCGGCATCCGTAAACGACGGACGGCGACCGTGGCGGCAGTCGGCGAACAGCGTGAACTGCGACACCACGAGCACCTCGCCGTCGACATCGGCAAGTGCCAGATTGGTCTTGCCGTTCTCGTCCTCGTTGATACGCAGCCCGCGGAGCTTGCCCCACAGCTTGTCGGCCTCGGCACGCGTATCGCCATGGCCCACACCCAGCAGCACCAGGTAGCCGCGTCCAATGCGGCCCACGCACTCGCCGTCGACCGTCACGCCGG
>CABUGI010000035.1 GCA_902491055.1 uncultured Collinsella sp.
AACAAGCTGCGCGTCTGCAAGAAGTGCGGCCACAAGTTCTAAGCTGCCCGCAACATCAAGTTGCTAGCAAAGGCCCGGATGCCACGGCACCCGGGCTTTTTTCTATCCCTACTCATTGGGGACAGACTTAAATGACCAGTCGTTGGGGACAGTCTCTATGTGCCGGCAGTTTGGGACGGTCCTTTGATGTCTGGTGCCCCCAGAGGGGTGAAGTAATACAGCTGGCTCTGTCTTTTAGGGCTTTGGTGTTCCGCCCCTTTATGTTTCACAAGGATCGTCGCATGCGCATTTACGCGCATAGCCTTGCGCGATAATGCGCATAGCCGCGCAAACATCTGCCAACTATGGCTAAATAATGACCAATAAGCAGATAAACACGCAAACACGAGCAAATACGTGCGCAATTGTGCGAATATAGGGTTGTTAGAAATGAAGGACTTCCGATGACTTAGGAGGCACATGATGGCAGATTCCAAGCAGGCTCCACTCGACTCTGCGGCAGCAGCAAAGGCAGCGTTCGCTTCGGTCCAGGACAAGCCATTTCCCGATGATATCTTTACGGCTCCCGAGCTCCGCTGGGCTGTGATCGGTTGCGGCGTTATCGCCAACCAGATGGCCCAGTCTCTCGCTCTTGCCGGTCGCAAGCTTGCGGGCGTCGCCAACCGCACGCTGTCCAAGGCTCAGGCTTTTGCTGAGCAGTATGGCATCGAGAAGGTCTATGAATCGGTCGAGGACCTCTATGCCGATTCGAGCATCGACGCAGTCTATATCACCACGCCGCACAACACGCATATCACCTACCTGCGAGCCGCTCTGGCAGCTGGTAAGCACGTGCTCTGTGAGAAGGCCATTACCCTCAACTCCGCCGAGCTCGACGAGGCGCGTGCCATTGCCGACGAGCACAACGTGGTCCTTATGGACGCCACCACGGTGCTCCACATGCCGCTGTATCAGGAGCTGCTCCGTCGCATGGACGCGGGCGACTTTGGCCACATGAACCTCGCCCAGCTCAACTTTGGCAGCTACAAGGAGTACGGCGATCTGACCAATCGCTTCTACAACCGCAACCTTGCTGGCGGTGCCATGCTCGACATCGGCGTCTATGCCCTGTCCGTCATGCGTCTCTTTATGGCAAGCCAGCCCGCTGAGGTCATTTCGCTGGGCAACACCTGCGAGACCGGCGTTGACGTTGCGGGCGGCATCGTCTGCCGTAATGCAGACCAGCAGCTGGGTGTTGTGAGCCTTACGCTCCACTCCAAGCAGCCCAAGCGCTCGGTTATCAGCTTCGATAAGTGCTACATCGAGGTCAACGAGTATCCGCGCGCCGATCACGCGACGATCGTGTGGACCGCGGACGGTCATCGCGAGGAGGTCGCCGCGGGCACCGAGGCTTATGCCCTGTGCTACGAGATGGCTGACCTCGAGCAGGCCGTTGCCGGCGACGACTCTAAGCGCGAGCTGCTGGATTATGCTTCTGATGTTATGAAGCTTATGACCAAGCTTCGCGCCGACTGGGGAGTCGTGTACCCCGAGGAGGAGTAAACGATGCTTGCGGAAGATAGGCTCAACGCGATCGTGTCGATGGTGCAGCAGGCCGGCTCGGTTACCGTGCCGGAGCTTGCCGAAGCCCTGGGCGTAACGGCGTCTACCATTCGGCGCGACCTGCAGACGCTCGACCGAGCGCATCGCATCGCCAAGGTCCACGGTGGAGCGACGAGTCTTGAGCGCGCGCACGTGACGCGCGACCTAACGCTTAATGAGCGCAGCGACCTCCATAACGACGACAAGGAGCGTATCTGCGCCCGTGCGGCGGCGCTTGTGGAGTCCGAGAGCTTTGTATACATCGACTCGGGTTCGACGACGCTCAGGCTCATCGAGCATCTTCCACACCTTGAAGATGTCACCTATGTGACCGATTCCGTGCTCCATGCTCAACGCCTTGCTTTGCGCGGCATGCGTACCGTGGTGCTGGGCGGCGAGCTCAAACCCGAGACCGAGGCGCTCGTTGGCCCCGATGCCTTGGCAACCTTAGACCGCTACAACTTCAACTGTGGCTTTTGGGGCTCTAACGGCATTGCCGCCGAGCAGGGCTTCACGGCGCCCGATATCGAGGAGGCGCAAGTAAAGCGTATCTCGATGCGCCATACGGCCAAGCGCTTCGTAATCTCGGACCCCAGTAAATTTGGCATGGTGGCGCCCGTCAAGTTCGCGGACTTCCGTGACGCAACGATTATTACCGCAGGCGATGTCCCTGCCAAGTACCGGGCAATGGACAACGTCATCACGGTCTAACAGCAGGGGACGGGCTAAGGCCAAAACCACCGCGAAGGGGCAGGAACCTTTGTGGTGGTTTTGACGTTTGCCCAGATAAAACCTGCCAAAATAAACCTGTCCTTTTCGGCAGGTTTTAGGGCTCCCAGGGGCAGGGGGCTTCGATATGGATGTGCTCGCCGGTTACGGGATGCGTGAAGGACACGCTGTGGGCGTGGAGCATCAGGCCGCAGGGGCGCGGCGTTCCGTACAGGTCGTCGCCAACCAGGGGATGACGCTCGCTCGCCAGGTGCACGCGAATCTGATGCTTGCGGCCGGTGAGCAGCTCAACATCGATATACGAGCGCGTGGGCAGGCCACGGCGGCTCTTAAGACGTTTGAGTACCTTGACGCGCGTCTGAGACGGCTTGCCGCTGGCGCCGACGCGCATCTTGCGGCTGTCGTGGCGGTCGCGGGCGATGGGCTTGTCGATGAGCTTTTCGTTCCAGTCGATCTTGCCCTCGGCGAGCGCCAGATAGTGCTTTTCGAATGCGTGGTCGATGATCATCTGGTCAAAAGCGGGCTGCGTCTGCTTGTCGAGCGAGAACAACACCACGCCGGTGGTGTTGCGGTCCAAGCGGTTGAGCGGCTGCATGTCAGTCGCGGCAAAGCCGTCGCCCATCGCCAACAAAAGGTCGCTAGCGTAGTCGGTAAGTGTGCGCTCGCCGGTGCCGTCACCGTGGACGATCATGCCAGCGGGCTTGTCGATGGCCATGAGCCAGGCGTCGCAGTAGAGGACTTGAGGTTCTTCGTTCACGTGTAAGCCTTTCGGTTAGCTAATTCCCACAAACATGCAGCCCGAGGTGGCGCCGCGCAGGCGGGCGGCGGGCTTGCGGCCGGCTTGAGCCGCCTCGACGGCGCGACGGACGCGAGCGACGGCACGGCCAATCTCATCGGCCTCGAGCAGGGTTCCGTCGACCATAAGACGACGGACGCCGGCGTCGAGCAACTGCGGTACCTGCGGCGTGAGGTCGATGGGGTAGGCGTCGTACAGGCGTGAGCGGCCGTGGATGTCGGTACGCACCGGCATGATCTTGCCGTCAATATTCTTGAGCGAGAGCTTGCGGGCACGCAGGCGGCAGTTGGCACAATCGTGGATACAGCCGTTGGCAACCTGCAGAATGCAATGCTCGCTTGTCATGACGCGCGGGCGGCCAAAGACGGTGATACCCAGAGCCGCGGGCGCGGCGGCGCCGAGCGAGACAATCTCGTCGAGTGTGATCTCGGGCGAGAGCCAAAACGCACCGGCTCCGCGCTCGGCAAGCGCCTCCATGCAGGGCGTGTTGTGCACCGGCAGGCAAGAGCGAATCTCGGCCGTGGCGCCAACCTGGGCGGCCAGGGCAAGCTCAGAGATGTTGCCAATAGCGACCGTGGCGCCGGCAACAACCCACGGGTCGACGCGTACGTGGTCAACGGCGCGGCAGACCTCGTCGAGCACGGGTACGATGCCCTGCTCAAATGCATCGGCGGGGGAGAGCTCGGCCGCATCGAGCGCGTCGGTGGTCATGTAGATGCGCGTTGCACCCTCGGCGCGAGCGGCCTCGGCGGCCTCGAGCGAGGTGACGGTGGCGCGGATCTGCGGCTCATCGCGGTAGTGCTCGGGCGCGGGGCGGGAATCACTGGTTACAATCGCCGGCAGCTCGAGCGTTTTCGCGCGCTCCTCGTACGGTGCCAGAATGGCCTCTTCCAGCGCCTTACAAGCGGCGGCACGCACCTTGTGCACGGCGGAAAAGCCCATACCGCAGCCGGCGTCGAGCGAAACGTCAAAGCTTGCGGCCTCAAAGGGAGAGGAGCCCATGCGCCCGACGTGCTCAACCAGATCGGATGTCTCGACGGCGCGGGTCTTGGCAGCCTCGACGGTAAAGCCCGTGGCCGTGGCCGTAAGCGAAGGATCGTTGCAACAGGTGAGCGTAACGGCAAACGGCTCGCCCAGACGCGCCACAACGGACACGTCTACGGCGCGGCGGCGCAGCACATCGCGCTTGAGCGCGGCGCCGGCGGCGTCAATGGCGCGCTGGCTGCGAATCACGCGCACGCGGCAGCCCTCGGGCATGCTACGGGGCACGCGACACTCGATAACATCGCCGGCAGCGGCATCATCGGCGGCAATGGTGGTCAGGAACTGGTCAAATTCGTCATCGTGGCGAAGCTCCAGCAGGTCGCCCTTGCCCACGGGCTCAAACAGCTCAATGCGGGCGATGGCGGCGCGGCGACGGCGATCGTCGGACTTGAGCCCGCGCACATCGCGGTTGGCCAGACGGCTGCCCAGCACCGTGCCCACAATCTGGCCGCGGTTGTTGGAGCGCTCGTAGCTCATCATCTCGTCGCCCGAGGTGCCATTCTGGTAGGCGTGCGTGAAGTCGCGATTAAAGCAGCGCTTGAGCTGGCGCTGGCGGGCTGCATCCTCATCCTTGGAGGTCGAAACATCGGCCAGCATATCGTCAATCTGGTGACGGTACACATCGACGATGGAGTACACGTAATCGGGAGCCTTCATGCGGCCCTCGAGCTTGAGCGATGCGGCGCCGGCGTCATACAGACGACGAACAAGCTGCGACGTGTTGGTGTCGCGCGGGCACAGCGCGCGCTCGCGACCGGCAGGGGAGAGCGAGCGGCCGCTCTCGTCGATCAGCTCGTAAGGCAGGCGACAGGGCTGGGCGCACATGCCGCGGTTGGCCGATCGTCCCGCCATGGCAAAGCTCGAAAGCAGGCACAGGCCCGAGTAGCAAAAGCAGATGGCGCCATGGCTAAAGACCTCAAGGTCCACATCGGGCGCGGCGTCGTGGATGGCGGCGATCTCGTCGATGGAGA
Organism: uncultured Collinsella sp.; assembly: GCA_902491055.1. Classification (GTDB taxonomy): domain Bacteria; phylum Actinomycetota; class Coriobacteriia; order Coriobacteriales; family Coriobacteriaceae; genus Collinsella. The sequence goes on from CABUGI010000035.1 coordinate 5,122, forward strand.
GCTCGCGCGAGAGAGTCATGCGGTCGGCGCCCTGCTCACGGCACCAAAGGGTTCCGCGGTCGTCGTGGATGTTCGCCTGGGTCGAGATATGTGTCTCGATGCCGGGCATGGTGCGCTTGACCTCAAAGAACAGACCCCAGTCCTGGATAATGAAGGCATCGGCGCCCAGCGTGGAGCAGCGATGGATGAGTTGCAGCGCATCGCCCATCTCGGACTGCTTGATGACGATGTTGACCGTGACGTAGACGCGTGACCCGGCTAGATGCGCGGCGCGGCAGGCCTGCTCAAAGGCCTCATCGGTAAAGTTGGTGGCCTTGCGGCGAGCGTTGAAGCTGCCCATGCCGCAGTAGATGGCGTCTGCCCCCGCGGCGAGTGCGGCGGCAAAGGGCTCGGGCCCTCCGGCGGGCGCCAAAAGCTCGGGTCTGCGGTTGGTGGTTCGACTGGCGGTTGCGGTCATATCCTGCCTTTCAAAATGCTCAGATATTCAAAAGTATAGTGGTGCCGTTGCGGCAGGCGATGCCCGTGCTCCAAGCGGGATAAAGTCTTCAGCAGCTTGGGCTGGCTGACCCCGTGGAGAACCGTTCAGCGGTTCGGGGAAACCGTTGGGCGATAAAATATTCTCGCAAACTGATAATATTCTTGCATCGCACGGAAACCTTGAGTACTATCCCAATCAAGCGCGGTGTTCAGACCGAACTGTGCCTCCCGGTGTGAACACCGCGCTCACGCTCTCTCAATTGATCGTAAGGAGATAAACATGAGCAAGACCGTCGTGTCTTCCGATAACGCACCCGCAGCCATCGGACCGTATTCCCCCGGTATCCAGACCGGCAACATGGTGTTCCTGTCCGGCCAGCTGGGCATCGACCCCACAACTGGCAAGATGCCCGAGGGCGTCGAGGCCCAGGCCAAGCAGTCCCTTGCTAACGTCGAGGCCCTGCTGACCGCTGCCGGCGCCACCTTTGCCGATGTCGTCAAGACCACGGTCTACCTGGCCGACATTGCCGACTTCGCTGCCGTGAACGAGATCTACGCCTCCAAGTTCGAGGCTCCGTTCCCCGCGCGCAGCGCTTTCCAGGTTGCCGCCCTTCCGGCTGGCGGTCTGGTCGAGATCGAGGTCGTCGCCGCTCTCTAAGGCGTTGGCAACAACTAAACATGACATGCAAAAAGACCCTGCAGCGCGTGTGAACTGCAGGGTCTTTTGTTAAGTGACGGATCGCTTGTGGAGCCGCGCTCCATTTTGCTCGTTAGCCCTCCTTGCGGACTTTTTGCAGGTAGCGGTAGACGCTGGGCTCCGAGATGCCCAGCGCGGTGGCGGCGCAGGCTACGGCGCCCTTGAGCATGAACACTCCGTTGCCGTTGAGGTGGCGAATGACGTCCACGCGGTCGCTTTGACCAAGCGACGCCACATCCAGCCCGCGAGCGCTCAGCAGCTCGGCAATGCTGCGGTCGATGAGCTCCTGTGTGGACTCCGAAAGGCTTTCGACCTCGATAGAGGCGGGCTCCGTGCGCGTCGGCGCCGCGTCGAAGCACGCCATGAGCTGCTGTGCCATGGCGTTGATGGAGCGCACGGTCGAGAGGTCGGTGTTGACGCAGAGCATACCGACGATCTCGTCACCCTCACGGATAAAGTACGTCGCCGACTCCAGCGTCTTGCCACCGGCACCGCGGCCCTCGTAGCCCGTAATAAACGGCAGGTCGCGATACTTGGCGTCGTGCATGATCTTGAGCGCCAGGTCGGTGGCGGGACCGCCGACCTTGCGACCGCTCACGATGCCGTTGCGAATATCGACGATGGCGTGGTCGGGATCCGAGAAATCGTGCAGCACGATTTCGCTGTTTTTGCCGAGTATCTGCTCCAGGAAATCGACCATCGGCAAAAAGCGACGTACGGTCTCGTTCACGGGCAACTCCTTGGGGTGAAATCGGAAATGTTCATAACAATTTTTTCTCATGGTAACACGCCATTCCTCATCTCGTATATTCGCAGGTACATTGCGTAATACAGACGAGCGGTAGGAATTCGGCGGTAAACGGTCGACCAAAAGAAAAGTTAGATGTTATTTTGACCAGACACTTTCTTGACCTGCGGAAATGTATTGTCTCAGCTCAAGAATAGTCTGATAACAAAAAATTATTATTGAGAATGAGAATCATCTTTAATACGATATGCAACGAAGGCACAACCTCAACCCCGCACTGCGTCACAATAGAGCGTTAGATGCGAAAACAACTATTTCGAGGATTGGTGGTCAAATGACCCAGGAGACGGTTAAGAACGGCACTGAAGCCCTGTTCACTCGTGAAGGCATGCCTCCCGTTAAGGAAATGATCCCGTGTGCCCTTCAGCACGTACTGGCTTCGTTTGCCGGTATCATCACCCCGGCGGTCATCATGGCCGGCGTCTACGGCTTTAATAGCCAGCAGAGCACCGACATCATCCAGGTCGCGCTCATTCTTTCGGCAATCGACACGGCCCTTCAGGCCTTCGCTCCCTTCCGTCGCATCGGCGGCGGCCTGCCCATCGTCATGGGCGTTTCGTTCGCGTTCCTCCCGGCCCTCCAGGCCATGGGTGCCTCGGGTTTTAGCTTTGGTGCGCTGCTGGGCGGCGAGATCGTCGGCGGCGCCGTCGCGGTCCTCTTTGGTCTGGCTTACAGCAAGATTAAGTGGCTATTCCCGCCCGTCGTGACCGGTACGGTCATCTTCTCCATTGGCGTCTCTCTCTATCCCACGGCTGTCAAGTATATGGCCGGCGGTATGGGTACGCCGCTGTGGGGCACCCCGCAGGCCTGGTGCGTCGCTCTTATCACCTTCGCCGTGGTCTTTGCGCTCGCCAACTTTGGCAAGGGCACGCTCAAGCTGGGATCCGTGTTCTTTGGCATGATCGTTGGCATGATCGTTTCGATTCCCTTTGGCATGATCGACTTCTCCAGCGTCGCCACCGCTCAGGTCTTCGCCCTTCCCAAGCTCATGCCCTACGCGCTCGAGTTTGATCCCGAGGTCTGCATTACCCTCGCTGTCGTGTTCCCCATGGTCGCCATCCAGGTTATCGGTGACGTTTCCGCCGCCTGCCTGGGCTCCATCGACCGTATGCCCACCGAGCGCGAGCTCTCCGGCGCTATTGTGTCCCAGGGCCTCACCTCTATGGTCGGCGGCCTGCTGGGCGGTCTTCCCACCAGCGCCCTTGGCCAGAACGTGGGCATCATCTGCTCCAACAAGGTCGTCAACAAGTGGGTCTTTGTGATCATCGCGGCCGTCTTTGCCATCGCCGGTCTGTTCCCGCAGCTCTCTGCCGTGCTCTCCGCCATCCCGCAGCCTGTCATCGGCGGCGCGACCGTCGGCGTCTTTGGCACCATCACCATGAACGGTGTGCGCATGTTCACCCGCGAGGGCCTCACGCAGCGCACCACCACCATCGTCGGCACCTCGGTCGTCTTTGGCCTGGGTATTTGGATGGCCAGCGGCTGCCTCGCCGGCGAGGGCATGCCCACCTGGGTGTCCACCGTCATCGGCTCCAACGCCGTGACCCCCACCGCCATCATGGCCATTGTCCTTAACCTGATCCTTCCGCAGACGCCGGTCGTGGCTCAGCACATCGATGCCGCCAAGGATGCCGCTGTGGATCTGGTCCTGCCCGAGAGCAAGAAGTAACCAATTCGGTGCTATTCGCTGGCGGACGCATCGCCTCGTCCGCCGGCGCCATGCGGCGCCAAGCCGCACTTCAAAGGGCTTGTCCCTTTGGTGAAGCGTTGACGGGAGAGGGCCCGTTTCCGGTGTAGGCCGGCGCTTCGCACTTCCGCCATGTCAGAGGTGTCAAACCCCGCCCCTGATGTTGAAGGGAGCATTTATGCTTCTGGTCGCTAACGGTTCCGTCTTTACCCGCAACGCTCAGACTCCGTTTATTCCCAACGGTGCGGTCGCCATTGACGGAGATACGATCGTCGAAGTGGGCCCCGAGCGCGAGCTCAAGGCCAAGTACCCGGATGCCGAGTACGTCGACGCCCAGGGCAACCTCATCATGCCCGGACTTATCAACTGCCACACCCACATCTACTCGGGTCTGGCCCGCGGCCTTGCCATTAAGGGCTGCAACCCCACCAACTTCCTGGAGAATCTTGAGCAGCAGTGGTGGAAGATTGACGACAACCTGACGCTCGACGGCACCAAGGCCAGCGCCTATGCCACGATTCTGGATTCCATCCGCGACGGCGTCACCACGATCTTCGATCACCACGCGAGCTTCTGCGAGATTCCGGGCAGCCTCTTTACCATTAAGGACGCCGCTCAGGAGCTGGGCATGCGTTCGTGCCTGTGCTACGAGGTTTCCGACCGCCGTGGCCAGGAAAAGTGCGATCAGGCTATTGCCGAGAACGCCGAGTTTGCCCAGTGGGCCGCCAAGGAGCGTCGCGATAACGACAACCACATGATCGCCGCAATGTTTGGCGGTCACGCCACCTTTACGCTGTCGGATGATACCATGGATAAGATGGCCGAGGCCAACAACGGTCTGACCGGCTTCCACATCCACGTGTGCGAGGGCATGAACGATGTGTGGGATTCCCGCCTCAACCGCGGCGGCATCAGCCCCGTCGAGCGCCTGCTGCAGCACAACCTGCTGGGTCCCGACACCATGCTGGGCCACTGCATCCACGTGACGCCTGCCGAGATGGATATCGTCAAGGAGTCCGGCACCTGGCTCGCCAACAACCCCGAATCCAATATGGGCAACGCCGTGGGCTGCGCCCCCGTGCTCGAGTTCTTCCGCCGCGGCATCCCCGTGTGCATGGGCACCGATGCCTACACGCACGATATGCTCGAGAGCCTCAAGGTCTTCCTGATCATTCAGCGTCACAACGCCGCTATGCCCAACGTGGGCTGGTGCGAGGCAATGACGATGCTGTTCGAGAACAACGCCAAGATGGCCAGCAAGTACTTCGATCGCAAGCTCGGTGTGCTCGAGGCCGGCGCTGCCGCCGACGTCATCGTCATGGACTACAAGCCCTTTACGCCGCTGAGCGAGGAGAACATCGACGGCCACATGCTCTTTGGCATGATGGGCAAAAACTGCCGCACCACCATCATCAACGGCCGCGTCCTGTACAAGGATCGCGAGTTCGTTGGCATTGATGAGGACAAGATCAACGCGTGGACCATGGCTGAGTCCAAGAAGCTCTGGAGCACGCTCAACGAACGCACCTACTAATTACAAGTAGATTCACGCGCGTCGGATGTTTCGCCGCGTTCGACGCGCGTATAGGCGGCCTCCGCGGGGTCGCCGGCGCTGTGCTAGCGCTACACCGTATTTGCGCCCGTCGCGCGGTCTCGCCGGGCGTTACAGAGAGGAGCTCATTATGAGCGACATCATGAGGCCGATCACGTTTTCGCAGCTGATGAACTGGATCATCGAGGAGCACAAGACTCAGGGCGCCGTCTTTGGCGTGCGCAAGATGGTCACGACCAACCAGGAGGGCGCGCTTCCCATTTTTGACGAGCGCATCGAGACTCCGTTTGGCCCGGCCGCCGGTCCCAATACGCAGCTGGCCCAGAACATCGTGGCATCCTACGTGGCCGGTTCCCGCTTCTTTGAGCTCAAGACCGTTCAGGTTATGGACGGCGAGGAGCTCTCCAAGTGTGTGAACAAGCCCTGCATCGTGGCGCAGGACGAGTGCTACAACTGCGAGTGGTCGACCGAGCTCGAGGTTCCGCAGGCCTTTGCCGAGTACGTGAAGGCATGGTTTGCCTGCCACCTGATCGCTCGCGAGTACGGCCTGGGCAGCCCGGATGGTTTTGTCTTCAACATGTCCGTGGGTTATGACCTCGAGGGCATCAAGAGCCCCAAGGTCGATGCGTACATTGAGGGCATGAAGGACGCCAGCGGCTCCGAGGTTTGGAACGAGTGCCGCACGTGGGCGCTCGCTAACCTGGACAAGTTTGAGCATGTCGATGCCGCGTTTGTCGAGTCCATCCCGGCGCGCGTCTCCAACTCCATTACCGAGTCCACGCTGCATGGCTGCCCGCCGGCGGAGATCGAGCGCATCGCGACCTATCTGATTACCGAGAAGGGTCTCAACACCTACATCAAGTGCAACCCCACGCTGCTGGGCTATGAGTTTGCTCGCCAGCGCCTCAACGAGCTGGGCTTCGACTACATCGTCTTCGATGACACGCACTTCCGCGAGGACCTGCAGTGGGTCGACGCTGTGCCCATGTTTGAGCGTCTGATTGCCCTGTGTGCCGAGCGCGGCCTGGAGTTTGGCGTCAAGCTGACCAACACGTTCCCCGTCGACGTGACGAGAAACGAGCTGCCCTCCACTGAGATGTACATGTCCGGCCGTTCGCTGTTCTCGCTGACCATCGAGGCTGCCCGCCGCATTACCGAGCAGTTCGACGGCAAGCTGCGCATCAGCTACTCCGGCGGTGCCACGGTCTACAACATTCGCGCCCTGTACGATGCCGGCATTTGGCCCGTCACCCTGGCGACCGACGTGCTCAAGCCCGGCGGTTACGAGCGCTTTAGCCAGATGGCCGGCGAGTTTGCCGATCTGGACGGCAAGCCGTTTGAGGGCGTCTCGCTTGACGCCGTGACCGCGATTCAGGCCGACTCGCTCACCAACCCGCTCTACAAGAAGCCGCTGCGCCCGCTGCCCGACCGCAAGGTCGCCGGCAAGAGCCCGCTTTCCGACTGCTTTACCACGCCGTGCCGCACGAGCTGCCCCATCCAGCAGGATATTCCCGCCTATCTGGCGGCTGTTGACGAGGGCCGCTACGAGGACGCACTCAACATCATCATCGAGCGCAACGCCCTGCCGTTCATCACCGGCACCATCTGCCCGCATCCTTGCGGTCGTGCCTGCGAGCGTGCGTTCTACGAGCCCGAGGGCGCCCAGATTCGCGCCAGCAAGCTCAAGGCCGCCCGCGAGGCCATGACCGCCGTGCTACCCAAGCTGCGTGCCCAGGCTATCGCCAACGACGGCGAGCGCAACGTTGCCGTTATCGGCGGCGGCCCGGCCGGCCTGGCGACGGCATTCTTCCTGACGCGCGCCGGCGTGCCCGTCACCATCTTTGAGGCCCGCGATTCGCTCGGTGGCGTGGTCCGTCATGTGATCCCCGAGTTCCGTATCGCCAGCGACGATATCTCCCACGACGCCGAGCTCTGCCTGGCCTTTGGCGCCAAGGTGCAGCTCAACGCCCGCGTGGAGTCCATCGACGAGCTCAAGGCCCAGGGCTTTACCGACGTGGTCGTGGCCACCGGTGCCTGGATGCCCGGCTCTGCGGGCCTAGGCGAGGGTGCCGAGCTCGACGTGCTGGAGTTCCTCGAGGCCGCCAAGAAGGGCGAGAAACTCGAGCTGGGCGAGGACGTCGTGGTCATTGGCGCCGGTAACACCGCCATGGACGCGGCCCGCGTGGCCAAGCGTCTGGCTGGCGTGAAGAACGTGCGCCTGGTGTATCGCCGCACCAAGAAGCAGATGCCCGCTGACGAGGAAGAGCTCGATCTTGCTCTTACCGACGGCGTTGAGTTCTGCGAGTTGCTGGCGCCCAAGGCGTTCAACGGTGCCGTGCTGACCTGCGACGTTATGGAGCTTGGCGAGCCGGATGCAAGCGGCCGTCGCAGCCCCGTCGCCACGGGCGAGACCGTCGAGCTTTCCGCCACCACGGTGATCTGCGCCGTGGGCGAGGGCATCGATGCCAGCCTGTACGATGCCGCGGGCGTCGAGCACGACCGTCGCGGCCGCCTTGCCGCCACCTCCACCGGCGTCGAGGGCGTCTGGGCTGCGGGCGACTGCCGCCGCGGTCCTGCCACCGTGGTCGAGGCTATTGCCGATGCCGCCGAAGTCGCCCGTGCCATTGCCGGCGTGGACTTTAACAAGTACGCCGACCAGAATGCTCAGGCCGGCCGCGAGGACACCTGCTACGAGCGCAAGGGGTCGCTGTGCCGCGACAAGCGCAACTGCACCAAGACCCGCTGCCTGGGCTGCGGCTCGGTGTGCGAGGTCTGCTGCGACGTGTGCCCCAACCGCGCCAACGTTGCCATTAAGGTGCCGGGCCTGGCCAAGCATCAGGTCGTCCATGTCGACGGCATGTGCAACGAGTGCGGCAACTGCGCCGTGTTCTGTCCCTACCAGGAGGGTCGTCCCTACAAGGACAAGCTCACCCTGTTCTGGAGCGAGCAGGACATGGAGAACTCCGAGAACGAGGGCTTCCTGGCGGTGGACGAGGACCACTTTAAGGTCCGCGTGGCCGGCACGGTCCGCACCGTCTCGGTCGATGCCGTCAACACCGGTCTTCCCGAGGCCGTCCGCCTGACCATCAGGGCTGTGCGCGACAACTATTCGTACCTTCTTAAGAAATAGGCGAGTCTCTTATGGCCAAATCCATTCAACATAACGTGGCCTACGTTGCCTGCGGAAGCGGTTGCGCCTCCGCAGGCGGCGACGCCCGCTGCAGCGAAGGCTGCATTGGCTGTGGCGCTTGCGTCGCGGCCTGCCCCCACGGCGCCATTGCGCTGGTCGATGGCATCGCCCGCGTGGATCGCTCCAAGTGCACGGGCTGTGGCCTGTGCGGCATGGCGTGCCCGCAGCGCGTGATTGCCTTCGTTCCCGGCTACCAGAACATTCTGGTGCGCTGCAACAACACCGATAAGGGCGCCATTGCGCGCAAGATCTGCGACACGAGCTGCATCGGTTGCGGTATGTGCGCCAAAAAGTGCCCTGCCGGCGCTATCCGCATCGAGGACAACTGCGCCCATATCGACGGCGTGGACTGCCTGTCGTGCGGCATGTGCGCCGTCGTCTGCCCTCATGGCGCCATCCACGACCGCACCGGCATCGCCGCCGGCGTGTAGAAGGGAATCACCATGGCACAGGAATTCACTTTTACCGTTAACGGCGTCGAGCGCACGACGACCCAAAACAAACCGCTGCTGCGCTACCTGCGCGACGACTTGCATATCCATTCCGCCAAGGACGGCTGCTCCGAGGGTGCCTGCGGTACCTGCACCATCCATGTGGACGGTGCGGCTGTCAAGGCGTGCGTGCTGACCACCGCTCTTGCCGCCGGCCGCAACATCGTGACCGTCGAGGGCCTGCCCGAGGACGTGCGCGAGGCCTTTGTGTACGCCTTTGGCGCCGTGGGCGCCGTGCAGTGCGGCTTTTGCATCCCCGGCATGGTCATGGCGGGTGCGGCGCTCATCGCCGAGGACCCCGAGCCCACCGAGGAGCAGATCAAGTACGCCATTCGTGGTAACGTCTGCCGCTGCACCGGCTACAAAAAGATTATCGAGGGCATTTCGCTGGCAGCTGCGGTGCTCCGCGGCGAAAAGCAGATCGACGAGGACCTGGAGCGCGGCGATGACTACGGCGTGGGCAAGCGCGCCTTCCGTATCGACGTGCGCAAGAAGGTGCTCGGCGAGGGCAAGTATCCCGACGACATCGACGAGCTCGATCAGCCGGGTCTGACCTATGCCAGCGCCGTGCGCTCCAAGTATCCGCGCGCCCGCGTGCTCTCCATCGACACCTCCAAGGCCGAGGCCCTGCCCGGTGTGGTGGGCATCCTGCGCGCCGAGGACGTGCCGGTCAACCAGGTCGGCCACCTTATCCAGGACTGGGACGTCATGATCGCAGCGGGCGATATCACCCGCTGCGTGGGTGATGCCATTGTGCTGGTGGTCGCCGAGGACGAGGCGACGCTCGAGAAGGCCAAGAAGCTCGTAAAGATTGATTACGAGCCGCTGGAGCCCGTGCGCAACATCGCCGAGGCCAGGGCCGCCGACGCCCCGCGCCTGCACGACAGCTTCTTTGCCTTTGGCAACACGGTGGAGCTCAAGGACAACGTGTGCCAGAGCCGTCACGTGACGCGTGGCGACGCCGCCAAGGCGCTGGCAGAGAGCGCGTTTACCGTGACGCAGCGCTTTACCACGCCCTTTACCGAGCATGCCTTCTTGGAGCCCGAGTGCGCCGTGGCCTTCCCGTACAAGAACGGCGTCAAGGTGCAGTCGACCGACCAGGGTGCCTACGATACGCGCAAAGAGTGCGCCCACATGTTTGGCTGGGATAGCGAACCCGAGCGCGTGGTTGTAGAGACCATGCTCGTAGGTGGCGGCTTTGGCGGCAAGGAGGACGTGTCCGTTCAGCATCTGGCCGCGCTCGCCGCATATAAGTTCCAGCGTCCTGTGAAGTGCAAGCTCACGCGTGCCGAGTCGCTTGCTTTTCATCCCAAGCGTCATGCCATGGACGGCACCTTTACGCTGGGTTGCGACGCCGAGGGCAACTTTACCGGTCTGGATTGCGAGATTAACTTTGATACCGGCGCCTACGCGTCGCTGTGCGGCCCGGTGCTCGAGCGCGCCTGTACGCACGCCGTCGGCCCCTACAAGTACCAGAACACCGACATTCGCGGTTTTGGCTACTACACCAACAACCCGCCCGCCGGTGCGTACCGCGGCTTTGGCGTGTGCCAGTCCGAGTTTGCGCTCGAGAGCCTGATCGACCTGCTGGCAGAGAAGGCCGGCTTGGACCCGTGGGAGATTCGTTACCGAAACGCCATCGAGCCGGGCGAGGTTTTGCCCAACGGCCAGATTGCCGATTGCTCCACGGCGCTTAAGGAGACGCTGCTCGAGGTCAAGGATGCCTACTATGCGCATCCCGGACATGCCGGTATCGCCTGCGCCATGAAGAACGCCGGTGTGGGTGTGGGCCTGCCCGATGCCGGCCGCTGCAAGATTCGCGTCGAGAACGGCGTGGCCGTGGTCTATGCCGCCACGTCCGACATCGGCCAGGGCTGCAACACCGTCTTTTTGCAGGACGTTGCCGAAGCATGCGGTCTGCCGCTTCACTGTATTGCCAACGGCGAGTGCTCTACCGAGAACGCTCCCGACTCCGGTACCACGTCTGGCTCGCGTCAGACGGTCGTGACCGGCGAGGCCGTGCGCGGCGCCGCCTTCCTGCTGCGCGATGCCATGCTTGACATCGAGGCCGGCAAGCCTGCGCCCGCCGCTCCCGTGAGCGCACATGGCGACGGCATCAAGATCGAGTACGACGACGGTCGCGCCTATCAGCTGCACGCGCAGGAGCTCGTCGCCGGCCAGGGTATGCATCCTCAGGATCCCGCGGCCGCCATCAAGGCGCTCGAGGGATGCGAGTTTGGCTACGTGTACCTGGAGCCGACCGACAAACTGGGCGCCGACGTTCCCAATCCCAAGAGCCACATCTGCTACGGCTTTGCCACGCATGTGGTCATTCTGGATGATGACGGCCGCGTGAGCGAGGTCTATGCCGCGCACGATTCCGGCAAGGTGATCAACCCCATCTCCATCCAGGGTCAGATCGAAGGCGGCGTGCTCATGGGTATGGGCTATGCGCTTACCGAGGACTGGCCGCTCAAGGACTGCGTGCCCCAGGCAAGGTACGGTACGCTCGGGCTGTTCCGTGCGCCCGAGATTCCGGATATCCATGCCATCTACGTGGAGAAGGACGAGCTGCTGCCCGTGGCATACGGCGGCAAGGGCATCGGCGAGATCGCAACGATCCCCACGGCGCCTGCCGTGCAGAACGCTTACCGCGCGTTTGACGGCAAGCTGCGTCCGGATCTGCCCATGGTGGGTACGCCCTACAGCCGCGTCCGCAACCGCGGGTAGGGTAGAGCGCGGACGACCATTGCTGACGGGCCGTTCGCGCTCAACATCAACTGCATACGCTGCGCCTTTGGCCCCGGCTCCATCGCGAGTCGGGGCTTTTGTTTGGAGCGCCTCCGCATGCGGAAACTGTGTCCCGGAATCCAGCCTCGGAACGGGATGAACTTTCCCAACGGGGCCGCATGCGGAAGCTGTGTCCCGGAATCATGCCTCAGAATGGGATGTGTTTTCCGCTGGCCGGCCGTTTGGAAAGTGCATCCCAGTTTGAGCGTTTATTCTGGGATGCGGTTTCCGCTGAAGGACTCAACCGGAAAGCACGACCCGTTCCGAGACCTGATTCCGGGATACGCTTTCCGCTAGGCCCGCCATCCGGAAAGTACATCCCGTTTTGAGTGTCCAGGTTGGGACGCGCTTTCCGTTGGCGTGGCCGTTGGGAAAACGCGGCCCAGATAGGGGGGATGCGATTCGGCGATGCGTGGCCTAACAGCTCCTACAGGTCCACCTCGTTGAGCCATGTCGGTAGAGCGGTCTGCCGGATGCCTGCCGTCTGCAGCTTTTTGGCGAGCATTCCTGCCGAGCGGACCTCGTTCATGGTAAAGCGCAGCAGAGGGTGGCCGTAGAGCGATAGGTGCGCCTCGCGCTGTCGTTCGGCAACGAGCGCCTCGGCGGTGGTGCGTCCGGCCAGCATAGTCTGGTCGGTATATTTGATGAGCCCGTCGAGCTCGCCCAGCGTGAGTTCCCGCGCCTGGCGCTCCCAGGCAAAGTCCGTTCGTATGGGCTTGGCCGAATCGAAGGGGTCCGTCAGCTCGTATTGAAGCCAGTCGGGCGCAAAGCCCGTCTCGATCATGATGGCTCGGGCGACCGATTCCCCGCCGCTCTCGGCGCGGGCGTCGGCATATCGAAGCGTTGTGAGGGCGGTACGAATCGCGCGACCATTGCGGGCAGTCGCTCGTTGCTCAACGGCCTCCGTCAGCTGTTCCGGCGCAAGGCCGAGCTTTGAGATCGCCGAATCGGCAATGGGCATGCCGTCGGCAAAACCAGTTTGCAGCAGGCAATCTGTGGCCGTTTGGATGGGCGGCGTTACCGATATGCCGGCTCTGCGTATTGCTCCGGCCGGCTCAATCTGGTG
>CABUGI010000036.1 GCA_902491055.1 uncultured Collinsella sp.
ACTGGTTCGAGTCGAAGCCGTGGACCACGTGTTTCGTAGACGGCAACCATGAGAACCATCACGCCTTGGCCAATCTGCCGGTACGGGAGTGGAACGGCGGGTTCGTCCATGAGGCGCGACCGTGCGTGCTGCACCTGATGCGTGGAGAGGTATTCGACATCGACGGGCTCACGGTCCTTGCCATGGGCGGCGCCGCGAGCCATGACAGGCAGTATCGCAGGGAGGGGAGGAGCTGGTGGCCCGAGGAGATGCCGAGCGAGGAGGAGATGGACCACTGCCGCGCCTCGCTCGACCGCGTGGGCTGGAAGGTCGACCACGTTGTGACTCACGAGGCTCCTGCCGCCCTTGCTGAGGGGCTGTGCCGGGAGCGCGGACGCGAGTATCGGGGCGACCGACTTCAGCGATTCCTTGCCGAGCTCGACGGGCGACTCGGCTACCGAGTCTGGTTCTTCGGTCACTACCATCGCGACAAATGGTGCGACGCCAAGCATCGCCTTATCTACCGAGACATCGTGCCGATCGAAGATGCTGAGCCCGGTTCTAGGAACCTTCTAGAAGCGCTCTAGAAGGTTCCTAGAAATCAGCAGCCTGGCAGGAGAAGCGCGTGGCCACTCGCCCCTCATCTGGGTCATGACCTCGACCTTGGCCTCGGCCACGGCCGCACGCTGCTCGGAGGTGGCGAGGCGGTCCTTGAGGGCGGCGATCTCGGCCATCAGGTCGTGCTGGGCCAGGAGCGCATCGCTCAGCTCGGCTTGGGCTTTCAACGCGGCGTCACGCTCGACGCGCAGACGCTCGATCTCATCGGACATGGCCTCAGCCTCGGCGTGGAGCTGGACGACCTGCCTGCCGAGCTCCCTGGCATCGGCGAGGTATCTGACGCTCGCGGCATGGAGCTCATTGTTCTCGAGCTCGATGCTCGCGGTGTCGAGCTCGAACTTCTCCTCGATAAAGGCGACCCGCTCATTGCAGTCGGCCTCAAGTCTTTCGTTCCGGTCTCTCGCCTAGACGAGCTTGCGGTTGAATTCGTCGAGCTGGGCCCTGAGCAACGCGTTCTCGGTTCTGAGGTCGCCCGTCTCGCGCAGCAGCTTCTCCCGCCACGTCGCCTCGATTCGCTCGGCGGCCTCATCGAGGACGGACTTCACGTCGTAGATCTCCCTGATTTTCTTCTCGTCTGCCATGGTGCGGCACTCCAATCAACAACGGGCATGGCTCCGCCATGCCATATGGCTGGGAACAATGCACGGCCGCTGTTGATTTGTGTTCGCCCTGCGATCGGTGAGTTCTAAAAGGCGTCTCAAGTCATGCATTCACGCAGGTTTTCGGTTGGAGAAATACCGCACGTTTTCATGGTAACACGTGCCTTAAAGAATGGGCGGCTATATCGATTCGTTGTAAATAGCGTCTACGACGTGTTGGTGGCAGGAGGTGAGGGCGTTAAAGATGTCGAGAATGATTATGGGATTGTTTTAGATGCGGGCATGAAAAAGGGTCGAATCGAAGTGTCTGGCCGGACGCCAATTGTCCGGGAACTGTTTCGGTTCGGCCCTGCTTTATTTTACATCCGCGGCATTTTTTGTAGACGCCTGGCGATTGCCGACCTTCACGACCTCGATGACGGTTTCCCCGTCCTCGGTTCTTGCCAGATTGCGGTAGACATCGCTGCGCGAACGGTCGGATATCATTTGAGCCAGAATCCTCTTCTATTGAAGCGGATTCTGGCTCAGTGGTTTTTAACTCGGTTGTTTGACAGAAGCCCACGTCGATAGTCGGTTTGTGGGCTTAAGGTTTCGGAGGCTCCCAAGCGTTTTCAATCGCGGCGCGGTAGATTGCGGCGTAATTAAGCATCCAGCTGCCATCACCAGCTTTTTGAATATACCCCTTATCCTTCAGAGAGGTATAGGCCCGGGAGATCGTGTTCTTACTCAGGTGGTAGCGCTCCTCAATCCATTTGCTTTTTGCGTAAAAGCCCATGGCTCGTTTGTTTTTGGAAGGATTTCCAAGCTTCCATACTAGGCCGAGGATGAGGCGCTCGGCAGCGACAGTGGTGGCACAACACGCCCAGTCGGGCACCGAAATAAAATTCGCGTTATCCATTTTCCTTCTAATCTCTCGTTGCTCAGTAACATCATCGGAATATTTGTCGGAAATCGACGGTAGCTCGCTCATGTTTACCGCCTAGTCAAGGTGGGCGGTACGACCTTCAAGCTGCTTGAAAAGTTCGTAGAACGAGCTTTCTAACATGTAATTCGAGCGATGGATTTGGATGAGCTTGCCGGACTCGCGCATAAACTTGCGCGCGGTGTTTTCGCTCCAGCCAGTGAGTTCGCGGATATCGTTAACGCGGAGCAACCGATCGCACTGAGCGGCACCAGTGGGGAAAGTCGGTGTGGACGCCTGAGTGCTAATCTGTGGAGTAGCCATGATGAGCTATCCTTTCGATGAGGGCCCTCCCTGTGCTTGTAAGACTTACCAGGTTCATAAGCACTTGGGGGGCCGGTTTTTATGACTACATGCGTAGCCATCTGACAGCTTTAGAATCTATTAAAACTCATTAGATGTCAATCAAATAAAGCGTCTACCTGCGGAAATAGTAGTATAGTACCGTAATATTATTGATGAAACGATGAATGAATAACATGCTATTTCTCGCTTTTCTGTATATAGGCGTTGATGAAGTCTTCGTAGCCTTTAACTGCTTTTATTTCTGATTGTTGAACGAGGCTTGTATACGTTTTGAGCGTGATATTGGGGTCCGCGTGGCCAAGAATACCTTGCACGCTTCTAACGTCCGATCCGTTCGCCAGCATAAAAGTGCTTACACAATGCCTGAGCTGATGCGGGCAGATGCCCTTATATAGTTTTCCGCCAGTCGAATTGTTCGGCTCATAGATTCCAAGATTGCAGCTAACTGCGAAATCGCGAAACCAATGGTTGAAGATGTAGTTTTTCATGTGACAGACAGTAGGGACCCCCTGCTTGACAGCAATATCGCTAATGATGGGAGTGCTGCCAGTCTGGGACAGCCCCAGAGAGGCCAGGAGCTCTTTTTGTATGGCTGACCATGATTGAAGACGTTCGGCCAAGGTTTCTCCAACGGGGATTTTGCGTTGGCTTTCTTGTGACTTGGGTGCCCTCAGTTCATGGTCGTTGGTGTACTGCCTGTCAATTTTCAAGGTTTTATTGGCAGGGTCCCAATCGCGCCATTCGAGGCCCAACATCTCGCCTTTCCGCATACCCGTATACACTAGTACTAGCGTACCAACAGCTTCGGCGGTGAGCTCAATGTGTTGAAGATGTGTGCATAGGGTAGCTACTTGGTCGATTGTCAGTGATTCTCTTTTGTTGCGTGGTCTGCGAACATGAACGGTAGCGCAGGGGTTTCGGTCAATTATTCTTTTTGCGACTGCATTCGACAAAATCTGACGCAGTTTCGCATTGATTCGTACAAGCTCTGATGGTTTGTATTTTCCCGTACGACGAGCTTCGGCATATGTTTCTTCGATTAGATCGGGAGTTAGTCCCTCAATTGTCTGAAACGCACCGAATAGGTCTTCGATATGCCTGCAATCGTACGCTTCTCTTTCATAGCTCGTTGGCGCAAGCTCGGTGTCCCTATTTTCATGAAAGGCCCAGCAGTAGGACGCAAGTAAAGTGGGCTTTTTGGTTTTAGTGATCGTGCCAGAGGAGTTGATTTCAGCCAGCTTGGCCTGCATTGCAGCCTTAGCTTCTGTTTTAGTCTTGCAACGAACTGTATAAGTTGGGGATCGTTTGTAGCGCCCCGTCTTAGGGTCCTTGACTCCAAGGGAAAAATAATAGCGATAGGTGTTAGGTGATCTCTTGTCTTTCCAACACGTGCCTCTTCCGCTAATGAGTGGCTGTTCTGACATCTTTGCGCTCCGTTTCTTTGAATAGTTTTCAACAATTCATTGAGTGCAGTTTAGCTAAAGCTGTTAGTAATATGTTTGTAAAAGCGTAGGCGCAGCTACCGGAGGCAAAAGACACAAACTGCTATGTTTATCTGCGGTTATATGATGTTCAATGATGCTTGATGAATGGTAGGGGGTAGCATTAAATCATATCTCCTAAAGCGGGTGTCGACGGTTCGAATCCGCCCGGGGGCACCAGAGATTTGTCGAGCCCGGTACCACCACGGTGCCGGGCTCTTCTGGTCTAAGGGCCGGATTCGGGCCGTCGACACCGCGTCACCAATTTCCCCGCGGGGGGGTTCGAGTCCGCCCGGGGGACACCAGAGATTTGCCGATCCCGGTACCGCAACGGCGATACGCCTTGCTAGTTTTTGAAAGCTCGTCGTCGGTGCCCTAACGCACTGCCGTTTAGTGCCGATTCTGCCATGCCCGCACTCTTCGCGAAGGTGAGGAGCGTGAATTGATCGGAGAGGGCCAACCACTCTGATAAAATCATCCTCGCTGTCGGCAGTCCTCGTGCCGGGCAGAGCCCTCCATCCGATGGGAGGTGATGCCCATGACCGATTTCACTGAGTCCGTGAAGCTCCTGACCGCTATGGTCTCGCTCCTCACGGCCCTTGTCGGCCTTTCCAAGGCACTCAAGCAGGGTTCGAAGCCCAAAAAGACGATATGAGAAAGCCATTAGGGTCGCCTCCCCCGCGGCGCAGCTTCTTTCCGCGGGCTCGGGGTGCCACAATGGGCTTTGAGTATCGGCCCGTGCGGTAGCCCTTACCGCACTTGCGGGGAGGAGGCTTCCCATGCCCCATGTTACCTCCATCGGCCTGGACGTCCACGCGCGATCGGTCGCCGCGGCGGCGTTCAACCCCTTCACCGGCGAGGTGGTGCACCGCGACTTCGGGACGGACGCCGCCGAGATCGCCGAGTGGGCCCTCGGCTTCGAGGACCCGAGGGCGTGCTACGAGAGCGGCCCCACCGGCTTCCACATGGCGCGCGAGCTGCGCGCGCTCGGCCTCGACTGCGCCGTGGCGGCCGTCTCCAGGATGCAGAGGCCGGCGGCGGACGCGCGCCGCAAGAACGACCGGCGCGACGCCGAGTTCATCGCCCGCATGCTCGCCACCCACAACATCGTGGAGGTCCCGCTGCCCGATGCGGCCGTCGAGGCCGCCCGGGACCTCGACCGCGCCCTCGAGGACGCGGCGGCCGACTACCTCCGGGCCCGCCAGCGCCTCAACATGTTCCTGATCAGGCTGGGCTACGTCTGGGACGAGCGCAACGCCGACGGCACGCGGAAGGGCTCCTGGACGCGCGCCCACTGGAGGTGGATATCCGAGATCAGGCTCGAGGGCCCGCAGCGCGACGTGCTCGAGCACTACGTCACGGCCGCGAGGTGCGCGGAGTCGGACCGCCGGCAGCTCGAGAAGAAGGTCCTCGCCCTCGCCCGGACCGACCGGTGGCGCCCGGCCGTCGAGGCGCTCTCCTGCATCAAGGGGATCGACGCCCTTACCGCCTTCAGGCTCGCCGCCGAGGCCGGCTCCTTCACGAGGTTCCGGACGGCGCCGGCCTTCGCGAGCTGGTGCGGGCTCATCCCGTCGGGGCGCTCGAGCGGCGAGACCGAGCGGCGAGGCGGGATCACCAAGGCGGGCAACCGGCTCGCCAGGACGGCGCTGATAGAGTCGGCGTGGCACTACTCGAGGTGCACGCCCCGCCCGAAGGCCCCGCCGCCCGGCGCGGACGTCCCCGCGGCGATCCGGGCGCGCGCCGGCGACTGCACGGCCAGGCTCTGCCGCCGCCGCGAGGCGCTGGCCGCGGCCGGCAAGAGCGCGTGCAAGGCAAACGCCGCCGTCGCGCGCGAGCTCGCCTGCTGGGTCTGGGAGATCGGCCGCCGGGCCGAGGGGACCCTCGGCTGACGCCGGACAACAAGCCTCCCGCCGGGAGGGCCCGCGTCTCGACGCATCGCCGGCGCGCGTTCACGAGCCTTTTTTTTGGGCAGCCGCGAGGCCGCGCCCGTCAAGAAGACTGGTTTCGGATGAGCGCGCCGGACGGAGAATCGAAATGCGGTGGGGTGAGCGGATATACCGGGCTGACCGCCGGCAGCGCACCCGCAAGAGCCCGCGGATATTAGCTTGCCAGGCAAGCGTCGACTAAACGTGCAGCGTGCGCGGGCTCTCCCGACGGGAAACGAAAAAGCCCGGTTGAAACCGGGCTCGGATGAACGTGCCTATTGACAATGGCTTTCTCATATTAGAAAGGCCACCGTCGCTAAGACGATGACCTAACTTCGTTAAGCAACGGCTCTGCCCAGCTCATCACAACTTGGGCTGCCGTCGGCATCATTTTACCCTCCTGACGAGGAATTCGTCCATATTTCAAAAATCAAATTGTGCCCTCATTGTCATCCTGCTATCGAAGCCTTGATTCTCATTTTCATTGCAACAGCCTCATGACTCAGCGCAACGCGTTGCGCTCGGTGTTCCTATTTTCATGAAAGGCCCAGCGGTAGGACGCAAGCAAATTGGCCTTTTTATCTGCGGTTATATGTTGTTCAATGATGCTTGATGAATGGTAGGGGTAGCATTAAATCATATCTCCTAAAGCGGGTGCCGACGGTTCGAATCCGCCCGGGGGCACCAGAGATTTATCGAGCCCGGTACCGCCATGGTGCCGGGCTCTTCTGGTTTAAAGCCGCGTTCATCCATGGGCGGCAATCCCACATCAAAAGAAAAGCGCCCGCTTGCTGGGGGAGCAAGCGGGCGCTTCTGAGCGAATGTGTTTGCGGTCTAAGCCGCTCGGAGCAACAAGCGATCGACGTTAGTTGCTAGACTCGGAGTCGTCGCTGGAACCGGAGACGGAAACCGTCAGCGTAATCGTGCTGTCGGTGGACTGCTTACCGGTGGGGGAGACGCCCGTAACGGTGGCATTCTCGTTGCCGCTCACGGGGTTGCCGTTCTGATCGCAGAATGCGATGTTGTAGAAACCGGCGTTGTTGAGCGCGGTGACGGCGGCGGAGATGCTCTTGCCGTACAGGTTGCCCGGGACGCTGGCCTTGCCGGACTTCTTGGCGATGACGACGGTGATCGTGGCACCGGGCTTCTGCTTGCCGCTGGGGTTCCAGCTAATTACGGTACCCTCGGTAACCGAGTCGTTTTCCTGGTAGCTCACGTCGACGCCAAAGCCAGCCATGTCGAGAGCGTTGCGCGCCTGGGCCTCGGTCATGTCGGTCAGATCGGGCACCGAGGTGGTGTCCGGGCCGCCAGAGACCTTGTACGAGATGGTCGTGCCCTTCTCGACCTCCTTGCCGGCAGCAGTGCCCTGCTCAAAGACCTGGCCCTCTTCGGCCTCATTGGCTTCCTCCGAAGCGCTGCCCTTCAGGCCCACGCTTGCCAGCGCAGCCTCGGCCTGGTCCTTGGTCAAGCCGACGAGCTGCGGAACCTCAACCTTCTCGGAGGGCTTAGGGCCCTTGGAGATTACCAAGTTCACCCTCGCGCCCTTGGCCTTCTTGGTGTTGCCGTTGGGAGTCTGCTCGGCGACCTTTCCCTCGTCGACATCGTCGTTGTAGCTCTGGTCGACGGTGCCAACCTCAAGGCCGGCTTCCTTGATCAGCTCAATAGCGGTTTCCTGGTCCTTGCCCAGCACGTCGGGCACCGTGACCTGTTCGCCACTGAACATGCCCGTGGCAAAGGCCACCACCACGCCAATCACGGCGACGGCTGCAATTACGGCGGCGATGATCTTGTTCTTGTTGGACTTAGGCTTCTCGACCTCGTAGGAGCCCGTGGAGCCCGAGATAGCGCTACGGGCGGTATTCTGACCGCTCACGCCCGAGACGGGACGAACCATAGTGCGCGTTGAGTCGGAAAGCTCGCGGGTCTTGGTGGCACCCAGGTCGCCGGCGGCACCGATGATGCGCGTGGGCTCCGAGACGTTGACGGCACGGCCGGACAGGTAGCTGTTGAGCACCTGGCGCAGCTCGTCGGCCGTCTGGAAGCGGTTTGCCGGGTCCTTTTCCATGCACTTGAGGATGATGCGCTCAAGGTCGGCATCGACGCCGGAGTTGATCTGGCTCGGCGGGATGGGGAGCTCGTTGACCTGCTTGAGCGCGACCGAGATGGCGTCGTCGCCGTCAAAGGGTACGCGGCCGGTGGCGCACTCGTACATGACGACACCCAGCGAGTAGATATCCGAGGTGGGGCCGAGGTCCTGGCCGCGGGTCTGCTCGGGGCTTACATAGTGGGCGGTGCCCAGCACGTTGTTGTCCTGCGTGAGATGACTGTTCTTGGCGCGTGCGATGCCAAAATCCATGACCTTGATGTTGCCGTCGGGCAGCACCATGATATTTTGCGGCTTAATGTCGCGGTGGATGATCTCGTGCTTGTGTGCGACCGAAAGCGCGGAGCCGATCTGCGAGCCGATCTGCGCGACCTTCTTGGGGTCGAGGGCGCCGTGGCTCTTGATGCCGCTCTTAAGGTCGGTACCGCGCAGGTACTCCATGACGATGTAATAGGTGTCGCCGTCCTTGCCCCAGTCGTAGACGCCCACGATATAGGGGGAGGACAGGCCGGCCGCTGCCTGGGCCTCCTGCTTAAAGCGGGCGGCGAAGGTGGCGTCGCCGGCATACTGCGGCAGCATGATCTTGACGGCAACCGTGCGGTCGAGGACCTGATCCTGTGCACGGAAGACGGTCGCCATACCGCCCGTTCCCACCTTATCCTTGAGGAGGTATCTTCCCCCGAGGACCCTCTGTTCCATTCCTGCTCCTAACATAACTATTCGCTCAACGATGTGTGTAGTACCAAATGTATGGCCGCTGGGGCCGTGTGGCGCGTTGCCGCTAGCTCATCGGCCGCGGCGCGTCCCAAGTATCCGCTTTGATCACGGGCATCACGCTCCCTGTGCGGCGAGCGCCGCGGTCAGGACGATGCCGGCAATCTTGGCCGCCTTGACGTCGTGTTTGTCGTAATCCTCCAGGGCCACCGAGATGGCAACCGTGGGTGAATCGTAAGGTGCAAAGCCAACAAACATAGAGTTGACGTTGGTGCCGCCGATCTCGGCCGAACCGGTCTTGCCGGCAACCTTGACGCCCGGAATCTGGGCATCGGTGCCGGTACCGGACTGGAAGACGGCGAGCATGGCCTGCTTGACCTGGTCGGCCGTGGCAGAGCTGACAGCCTGGCCCAGCGAGCGGGACTGCGTGGTCTTAACCGCGGTTCCGTCCGGGGCGAGTATCTGGGACACAAAGAACGGGTCCATGACCACGCCGCTGTTGGCGATAGCCGCAGCGATCACGCAATTCTGCATAACGGTGGTCTGCGGGCCAGGCGTGTGGTCCATGCCGACGGGCTGGCCGGCGCCTGCCCAAGCGGTCTCCCATTCGGTCATAAGCGACGGGTCGGCCATGATGGAAGCCGCGGTGGTCAGATCCTGGCCGAGCTTTTGACCGTAGCCAAAGGCGTTGGCAAACTGGACGAGCGAGCTGGCGCCGACCTCGTTTGCCACCTGGCCAAAGACGACGTTGGACGACACGGCGAAGGCCTGCTGCAGGCTGATGGTGCCGTAGCTCTCGTTGGCATAGTTGGTGACCGGCGCGTTGCCGATGTCCATGGAGCCGGGCGCCTGGTACGTGCTGGTAAGGCTGGCGGTGCCGGTTTCGAGCGCCGCGGAGAGTGTGACGACCTTAAAGGTCGAGCCCGGGGTGTAGAGCGCGTCCATGGCGCGGTCGTACATGGAGCCGTCCTCGCCGCCGCCCGACTGGAGCAGCGCATCGATGTTGGTGTTGTCGTAGGTGGGCGAGCTCGCGCACGCAAGGACCGCACCGGTGCGCGGATCCATGACCACCACGGCGCCCTTAAAGCCCTTGAGTGCCTGCTCGGCAGCCGTCTGGATGCGCGAGTCGATGGTGAGTTTGGCGGTATTGCCCGGCTGGGTTTGCCCCGCGAGCGACGCGATGGCGTTGTTCCAGCTGGAGTAATCCTTGGAGCCGGTGAGCGTATCGTTCATGACGCTCTCGATGCCGGCGGTGCCGTATTGCTGGCTCACGTAGCCCACCACGTGCGCGGCCATGTTGCCGTTGGGGTAGGAGCGGGCGTAGGTGCCGTCCTCCTGCTGCAGCGACTCGGCTAGTGTCACGCCGTCGGACGTGATGATGGAGCCACGCTGGATGTACTTGGAGCGGGCGATGGTGTGGTTGTTGGTCGGCATGTCCTGGTAATCCTTTGCCTTGATGACCTGGACATAGGTGAGGTTGCCGATAAGGATGGCGAACAGCGCCGTAAAGGCAAACACGGCACGAGTCAGACGGTTGGCAAGTGCCACGCGGCCGAGCACGCCGGACTCCGGCGTGTCGAGCAGGCGACGACGCATGCGTGAACCCGCGGAGTGGTTGCCGTGGCTGTAGGAAGGTGCGCTGGCAAAACGCGTACCGGTCGGGGCAGCGGCGGATGCGACCTGGTCATCGGTGATGGCGGCCATGGTGCCGGTGCCGGTGAGCTCGGCTTCGCGTCCGGTTGCCTCGTCGCCGGCGCGCAGCAGCAGCGCGACGATGATAAAGCTCGCCAGCAGCGAAGAACCGCCCTGGCTCATAAAGGGCAGGGTGACGCCGGTCAGCGGGATTAGGCGGGTTACGCCGCCAACGATTAAGAATGCCTGGAAGCTGATGGCCGCCGTAAGGCCGGTCGCGCTAAAGGCGGCAAGGTCGGACTTGGCGCGGGCTGCCGTGGTGAGGCCGCGCACGGCAAAAAGCATAAACAGGATGAGCACGGCGCCGCCGCCCAAAAGGCCCATTTCCTCGCCGATGGCCGAGAAGATAAAGTCGGACTCGACGACGGGGATGTTGTTTGCCATGCCGTTGCCGATGCCGACGCCAACCAGGCCGCCGTCAGCCAGCGAGTAAAGTGACTGTACGATCTGGTAGCCCTGGCCCTGGGCGTCCTTAAACGGATCGACCCAGACCTGAAAGCGCACCTGCACGTGCGACAGGAACTTGTAGGCGCCCACGGCTCCAACGGCCAGCAGCGCAAGGCCGATGATGACGTACGAAAAGCGTCCCGTGGCAACATAGAGCATCAGCAAAAAGATGGTGTAGAACAGGACGGCCGAGCCTAGGTCGCGTTCGAAGACGACGATGAGCAGGCACACGCCCCACACGGCAAACAGCGGCAGCAGCAGGCGGAAGCGCGGAATCTTGAGGCCCAGGATCTTGCGGTTGGAGATGGAGAGCAGCTCGCGGTTCTCGGCCAGATAGCCTGCCAGGAACAAGACGATGAAGACCTTGGCGAACTCGCCGGGCTGGATGGTGAAGCCCGCGATGCGAATCCACAGCTTGGAGCCCGAGATCGTGGTGCCGATAAAGATCGGCAGCATCAGCAGGATGATGCCGATAACGCCAAAGGTGTACTTGTAGCGCATGACCACGTCGAGGTTCTTAACCAGTGCGAGCGTTCCCACCATGAGCGCCACCGAGACAAACAAGATGATGAGCTGCGAGATGGCGAGGTCGGGGGCCAGGCGCGTCACGAATGTGATGCCGATGCCCGAGAGCACAAAGACGATGGGCAGGATGGCGGGGTCGGCGCCGGGCGCCAGGATGCGCACGGCGATATGCGCCGCGGCGAAGGCGGCGAACAGGCCGATCGGCACGGCGAGCGTCTCAAAGGAAATCGTGGCACCCGCGGTGAGCACGTACATCGCATAGAGCAGGATGACGGGGAACGCCGAGGCGATGAGCAAGAGCAGTTCGGTGTTGCGGCGACTCATAAGCGGCACTCCCTTTCTAATTCTTATCGGAGGCTTCGGCCTCGGCTGACTGTTCGGCGGTTTTCTCGGAATCTGACTCGGAGGTGGATTCCTGATCGGTGTTGTCGCGAATCGTTTGCGCGTCAATCACCTGACGGGTCTGCTCCTCGTCAATCTGATGGCGGTACTTGGAAATGGTGTCCTGCGCATCGTCGACGCTCGTTTGTGGAATGCCTGCCTTCAGGCGGTTTTGCGTGTCTTCGGGCAGGTCGGACAGCTTGATGCTGGTTTCGCTCTCGAGCCAGTGGAGCTCGACTCCGAGCGTCTTGCCGGGCAGGCCGCGCCAGACGGCGACATTGCCGTGGTAGGTTCCCAAGTAATAGGAGCCGGTGACGCCCGTGTATGCCCAGATGCCTGCTACCAGCACAAAGACAAGGGCCAAGACAGTGGCGATGGTGACATTGCGGCGTCGGACGCGTTTTGCCTCGCGCATGACGCCGTCGTCGACCAGGTCGACGACCACCACGGTCACATTGTCGTGGCCGCCGGCGGCGAGCGCCGCGTCCACCAAGTTGTCGACACAGATCTGTGCGCTCGAGGACTGCGTAGTGATGTTCTCGATATCGCTATCGGGAATCATGCTCGAAAGACCGTCGGAGCACAGAATCAGGCGGTCGCCTTCCTCGATGTGCAGGGTAAAGTGGTCGGCATACATGGCGGGATCCGAGCCCAGTGCGCGGGTGATGACCGAGCGGTTGGGGTGGACGCGGGCCTCGTCGGCCGTAATCTCGCCGGCATCCACGAGCTCCTCCACGTAGGAGTGGTCGCGGGTCACGCGGATGAGCGTGCCCTCGTGGAGCAGGTAGGCGCGCGAGTCGCCCACGTGGGCGATGGCGAGCGTGTCGTTTTCGATGTAGGCGCAGGTGGCCGTGCATCCCATGCCGGGTTTGCCCAGGCCGTTGAGGGCGGCCTCGATCACGGCGGCGTTGGCGGCCTCGACGGCTGCGGCCAGGCGCGCGGCGTCGGCGGACTGCGGCGCCGTCTTGGCGATGGTCTCGACGGCGATGGAGGATGCCACCTCGCCGGCGGCGTGTCCTCCCATGCCGTCGCACACGCAAAAGAGCGGCGACTGCACCAGATAGGAGTCCTCATTGTGCGGGCGTACGCATCCGACGTCGGAGCGGGCGCCCCACATAAGCTGCGTGGTGGTGCCGGCGTCGTAGGTCGAGTCGGTCTCGATGCGCTCGTCGGTCAGCGGCTCAAAGCTCATGGTCGAGCCGGGATCTTTGAGCTTTGCCTCCACGGCGGCGACATCGATCTCGGCGGTGTCGCCGGGGGAGACGGTGTCGGCATCGTTGTCCGAATCGGCATCGGAGACGTCCGGAAGGTTGAGGTCTTCGGTTACGCGGTCGGCGGGATCGCCGTCCTGCTGCGGCTCGACAGCCGTCGGCTCGGGCGTCGCAAAGTGCGACGGCGCGGGCGTACTCTGGGGTTGAGCGGAGGACTCGGGAGCTGCGGCGGGCGCGGCAACGGGCTGCTCGACTTCGGCAGGCGTTGCAGATGCGGGTGCCGCCTCGCTTGCCGGGGCGACGGGGAATACCGGCGCGGCAGGCTCGGGGGCGGCAAACACGGCAGCGCTCTCGTTAATCGCCTCGGCGACGGGCTCGGCGAAGTGAGCCGGTGCGGGCGTTGCCTCCGGTTCCGCGGGCTGCTCGGCAGCGTGCGCGCCGATGGGGGCGTCGAGCTGCTCGGTGCCGGCGTCCTCGTCATCGACGAGTGCCGGATATTCTTGAGTTACATGCGAAAGAGGCAGGGAGAACACGGTGTCCTCGGGCTCCACGGTCGCAGGGCGCGCCGGAGCGGCATGAGCCGGCGCAGCTGCGGGGGCAGTCGGCGTCTCGGGCATGGTTGCGGACTTGTTCTCCTCGTCGATCATCGACGGTTCACCTTCATGACCACGTCGCCAATCTGGACCTCATCACCCTCGCGCAGCGTTGCGGGCTCCACCAGCTGACGGCCGTTAACGAGCGTGCCGTTCAGCGAGTTGAGGTCTTCGATGATGAGTGCCGGGCCCTGCAGCGAAAAGCGTGCGTGCGAGGCCGAGACAAACGGTTCGTTGATGCAGATGTCCGAGGACGGCGAGCGGCCCACGATGACGGGGCCGAGCATGTCTACATGGATGCCACGGATGCCGCGCGGACCCTTGTCCACATCGATCGTCCAGATAGCGGAGTCGCGGCGCTGGCCGCGTACGAGTCCCACGCCGGTTTTCATGACGGCGAACAGGAAGATGTAGAGCAGGGCGACCAGGACGATGCGGCCTGCAAAAAGGACGATATCGATGTTCATAAGCGACTATCCCCTAAATTCAAAGGTGCTCAGGCCAAACGTCAGCAGGTCGCCGTTGCGCAGCGGGCAGCGCGTGATGCGGCGGTTGTTGACGAGCGTGCCGTTGGTGGAATTGAGGTCCTCGATCGACCAGTCCGAACCGGTAAAGGTGAGCTGGGCGTGACGGCGCGACACGTTGGGGTCGCGCAGGGCGATGTCCGAAACCGAGCGCTCGCGACCGATGGTCACCTGCGCGGAAGTGATGCTGTGGCTCTCGCCGCTCACGACGTCGACGAGCTGGGCGAGCGGGCGCTGCGGGGCGCGGGTGCTCGCCATGTTGGAGGCAATACCGGCCGCGGCGCCAAGGCCCACGGCGGCGCCGGTCGCGGCGGCCCCGCCCATACCGGCGAGGGCATCACGAGAGACGGTCTGCGGAACGGGGATGGGCGCGGCGGCGGGGTCGGGGACGTTGGGCGCAAAGGGATCGGCCACGGCGAGCGGGTCGGGAGCGGCGGCACGGGGCGCCGGCTGCTGGGGCATGGCAGCGGGGCGCTGTTGCTGCGGAGCGGCGAATTGCTGCTTGCCGGCGCGGGGAGCGCTGGCGGCGCGGCTTGCGGCCGAGTTGTTCTGGCCCAGGCCATTCTGGTAGGCGCGCTCTTCCTCGTACAGACGACCGAGCGTGGGGGCGTCGACGTTCTCGGCAAAGACCGAGAACTTGCCGGCACGCAGCTGCGGGTCGATCATAAAGCGAACGAGGGGCTCGCCGACAAACACATAGCGGCGCTTTTCGGCCTGTGCCTTCACAAACTCGCGGACTTCGCGCGAAAGCTCGGGGTAGAACGGGGCGAGCATGGGATCGTCGTCGGCGGCGATCAGGATGGTATAGAGTGCCGGCGCGGTGTTGACGCCGTTGATCACCAGAGTCTGATCCTCCATGTCGCGAGCAGCCTGCTTGGCAAGCTTCTTAAAGGAGAACGGGGCACGGGTGGCACCGAAGATGCCGGCCACGTGGTCCTCGAAGATGTTCAGGAAGTTCACGAAAGATCACTCTCCGTATAGGTTCTTTGGTATCCGAGCAAATATAGGCATATCCCAACGATTATAGAGGATAGGGTTCCCGCAACCGCCGCCTTGACGACGACCGCGGCCGCAAGACTGGCAATTTCCATATGGTGTGCAAGACAGAGTGCCGCCGCGGAGCCTATTCCGCAGCCGGCGATGGCAGCGATTGCAGTCAGGTTCGAGCCCTGCTCGGCACGCTTGGCATGGGCGTTGAGCAGCAGAGATGTCAGTGCAGCTGTCGCCGCGACGAGCACGACGGCAGCCCAGAAGAGCATGTCTCCCAGTGCCGCGGCAACATTGCCGAGCCCCAGTACGCCTCCGGCGGAAAGCGCAACCGTAGCCAGGCGGCCAAAAAGTGCGCCCATCCCCGTGGCGGCCGCGGCGCTTGCCGGGCCGAGCCAAAAGGCAGCGATGCCGGCGGCGACCCCGGCGGCAAGGAGGGCGTCGCCCGTTAGACAGCCAAGTGCCACCGCGCAGGTGAGCGCGGCGCTCGCGGCGGCCTCGGTACGGCCCCAGGCGATCCACCAACCGGACATGGTGGCGGCAAAGAGCACCGCGACGGGCAGCATCGACAGGATGCCCTGCGCCTGCATGGTGGCGTTAGCCATAAGTACCAAAAAGCCCACGGCCGAGATAGCCGAGCCAATCTGCGGGGCCAGGCCGGCGGCCGCCCCAATCGCGATGGCCGCGGCAATAAGTCCGGGAAGCGCCGCGACGCCAGCCGTCTGCATGATCAAAAAGCTAAAGGCACCACACGTTAGCGCCGAGATGGCGCGCATGGTGTAATCGCGCGCGTGGCTCCAGCGCGTGCCGGCCCAACCAAGCGCGGGGTCGACCTCGATGGTGTCGTCCTCATAGGGCAACGATTCGATATCGTCTGCCGCGTGCTCGTCATCCGACAGCTCGCCCACCATCTGCTCCAGGCTGCGACGGCCCTCGCGCACGCTGCCCAAGCCGGCGAGCAGCTGGTCGCAAAATGCCTCGATGCTGTTAGGGCGGTCTTGCGGCATGGGGGAGAGGGCGCTCATGAGCGCAGCCTCGGCTCCCGGGGGAAAGTGCGGGATGAGCTCGCTGGGATAGGTGGCACCGCCGATGATACGGCCGAGCGAGTCGCCGGGCGTGGCGGCCATAAAGGGAGCGCTGCCGCACAGGCCCTCGTAGATCACACAGGCGAGGGCAAAGACATCGGCGCGCTCGTCAACCGTGCCAGTTTCGATGTCGAGCTGCTCGGGTGGCATGTAGCCGATGGTGCCGCCGCGCGAGCCGCCAAAGCCGCCGGCAGACGACAGCCGCGCCATGCCAAAGTCGGTGAGCTTTACATTGCCCGAGTGGTCGATGAGCACGTTGGCGGGCTTAATATCCAGGTGGAGCACGCCGTTGCTATGGGCGAAGGTGAGCGCCTGGCCCAGCGCGTCGGCAATTGCCGCGGCCTCGTCAAAGGTGAGCGAATGGCCGTCCACGCGATGCAAAAAGTCGGCGAGCGACATGCCGTCGACATATTCCATGACGAGGTAGGCATAGGCGGTATCGTGCGTAAAGTCGATAACCTGCACGATATTGGGATGTTGAAGCATGGCGGCGGTGTGTGCCTCGCGCAGGACATCCATGATGTCGCTGGCGGGCATGCCGGCGCCGTTGATAAGGGGGATGCGCTTAATGGCGACGCGACGGCGCAGGTGCGTGTCGCGGCAAATCTCGATGGAGCCAAAACCGCCGGTCGCAAGCGTCTCGAGCGGCTGGAACCGCTTGAGCAGCTCGCGAGAGCTGGTGCCCTCCAAGGGAACGTCCGGCGAGAACCGGGCGGTATGTTGCGAGAAAAGCGGCATGGCCAACCCTCGTGCGTTTAAAGTTCGTTTGCGAGCGGCGGGCGCGGAGCCGAGCCGTTCGCGGTGGCATAGATGCTGCTAGTGTAGCACGCTCGGGTGCATGGGGAGGAAAACGGGGACGGGGCGACATTCTTCTTGGCCCCGTCTTGAGCCGTCCGGAAAATGCACCCCAGTTCTCAGCCAAATAATGGGATGCGCTTTCCCAATGGGGCATACTGCGGAAACTGCATCCCAGAATATTGGCCCAGAATGGGATGCAGTTTCCGAATCGACGCCCAAAGGGAAACCGCATCCCGCTTTGGAACGCCAAAACGGGATGCGGTTTCCGCTGTCAGTCTAAGTTACGCCTAAGCAGGCGGCCGGAGCTTGGGCCCCGTGCTCGGGTTAGCGCTTCTTCTTGTTCTTCTTCTGCTTGCGCTGCTTGCCCTTGGTCTCCTGGGGCTTGTCGGCCTTGTCGCCCTGCTTGGCCTCGGCGGCGGCCTTTTCTGCCTTCATCTTCTTGCGCTTGGTCTCGATGCGGAGTTTTTTGTTGATGCGGGCCTTGAGGAAGGGGCCGAACTGCTCGGCATCGCCACGGACGAAGGTGTCCTTGGGGATCGTCACGCCCTGGTCGGCGAACATGGCCACAAAGATGCGCTCGCCGTCGA